>JBDLWH010000025.1:0-3163 GCA_039804325.1 Verrucomicrobiota bacterium | reverse complement strand
CGTATCTTTCAAGCAGAATTTGACTCATTACTTTCGGTGGACGAGCTGTTTTCATGTGCTGTGCCCGGCGTTGCCCGGTAGCCGCAACCCCAACTCGTGGCTTCCGTGAAATTTTTCGATCTCACGCAAATTATTGATTGCCATGCCACAGATGCGACGGATATTTTTCATCGGTTGGGGTTCAGGGAGTGACCAAGCAACCACAAGCCCATACCACTAGCCCGCGCCATGAAATCGCATTTCACCATTTTATCAGCACTGTGTTGGCAGATTGTCGGCCAGAGCGTGCATGCCCAGACCATTAATTGGGGGAGCGAGATGTTCAGTTCGTTGGTGGACAGTGCGGGCCAAACGCTCGATGACAGTTATGTGTTTGAATTGGGAGCCTTTGAGACAGGGTTTGAACCGGTAGAGGGCAACGCCAACGATTGGGCAGCGCACTGGCAAACGTTTGATCGGGCGGTTTATAACGGGGTAGAAGTTTCACCTGCGGAGGACGATGGGGTATGGGGATATTTCACGTCGAGTGTGCAGATGCTGGCAAACGGGCACAGCAGCAACCCGGCCTACACGAATTTGGGGATGGATTTTCAAGAGCTGGACGCGTATTTGTGGGTCAGTAACGGCAGCGTTTCTGAACCTGGCACCCAGTGGTTGCTGGCGCGTGCGGAAGGTTGGAAATTCCCGACCTATAAGAATTGTTGTGAGGAGCCATCAGCGGTTCCGTCCATTCAGTGGTCGGTGAGTGATATGACTAACCATGAAGTCACCCCGGTGTGGGGAAATCAAGACGGTCATATCGGCGCGGGTATCGTGAGCGTTACGAACAGCGCCTTCACGCTTCAGACGGCAATCGTCCCGGAACCCACAAGTGCCTGCCTCTTAGGTTTGGGTGCCTTTGCCGCTGTGATGCGGCGCCGACGCTCGGTCATCTAACGAATTTATGAGCAGGCGAGTGACAGGACCATCGCAACCGTTCATGATCATGGGGCATGGAGGTATCCGATTTTTGTTATGTGCTTATTGGTTTGTGGCGTGTCTGGCGCACGCGCAAACGACAATTTTTTGGAGTAGTGATGGGAAGCATACGAACGTGACGAGCACGGGAGCGGCGTTTGATGGGCGATTTAAGTTTGAGCTTGGGGTATTTGCCGCCCCGTTTGTGCCCACCAAAGACAACACTGGCGAGTGGGCTGCCCATTGGAGAACGGTGAGCCTGAAATGCCGGACGACCTATAATCCGAACACTTGGATGGTGGTCGCTTCCTTTACCCCCACGAACAACGATGCTCCGTTTGTCGCCAACGCGCCCGCATATATTTGGGGGTTTCGCGGCGATGCTCTGAGCGCCGAGTGGATTCTTTTCCGGAAGTCCTCGTGGAAATGGCCGGACGCAAGTTCTAGTCCCCCATCGTCTAGTCCCCCATCGCCCACTTCCTGGTTAGTGCAAGAGGCGGACACCGTGGTGTTGGGAGCGCTGCATGCGAGTGGTTCTCCCTTTTTGATGCAAAGCGCGGCAGTAACCCATGCGCGGCCGCCCGACACGTCTTGGTTACAATGGCAGGCGGACGATCTGGCTGGAGTGGTGCTCAATGGGCCGCAGGACGATCCTGACAGGGATGGGGTTTCTAACTTGCTAGAATTTGTGTTTGGCACGTCACCCATGGAGTCGGGGGTGATGCCGGTGCTGCCGTTAGCGGTGGTCGGTGGCCATGTGCAAATCACGGTTCCGCGGCGCATCGATCGCCCGGCGGCGCTCACCGTCGAGGTATCGTCGGATCTCAAGAATTGGCAGAGCGGATCGGGAGCCACCACGGAGGAAGCCAATACGCTGGCGGCCTGGATGGTGCGTGATCAATCCGTGTTAGGGGCGGCCCATCCACGGCGCTTCATCCGCCTCAAAGTCGAACCGATCGCACCATGAAGGAGGCCATCCGATGAAGCGTGCAGGTCGGTTGGTTTCTATTTTGGAGCCGGTGATCATGGGCTTGGCCCTGGCAGGGTTTGCGCTCAATGTGGTGTTATGCGTTCGGCACATCACAGGCGGTGGTTTGGCCGGTTGTGGTGGCGGCAGCTCGTGTGATGAATTGCTCAATTCGCGATGGGCGCAGGTGATAGGGATTCCCGTTACGGGCCTGGGCGGCATGGTGTATCTCGGGTTAATGGTCGTCTTTGCCGTCAAAAACAAGCGGCTTGTAGCGCTGTGCTTGGGTGCGATTGTGGGTGCAGCGGCATGGTTTATTTTCGTGCAGGCGGTAGTGGTGGGTCGGTTTTGCCCGTGGTGCATGACGGCGCACGGCATTGGGGTGGCCATCGCGCTGCTAGGAAGCTGGTATTTTGCACTAGGAGGGCACGGGCGACCGGTGATCAAGGCACTTGGCTTGAGCGCGGGGGTGACCGTGTTAGGGATGAGCCTCCTGCAAGTTTACGGGCCGCGGCCCGTGACCCATCGCATGGAGGACGTTCACGGGGCGACGGGGGCGGTGATGGCCGGGATTCACGCACGCGGGACAGGCCGCAAGGTTGAGTTTGATGGCGGGCGCAAAGCGTATGACCTCACGGCCATGCCGCATCTGGGGCGGGTGGATGCTAAGCGGGTGTTAGTTGAGTACTTCGATTATAGTTGTTCGGGCTGCCAGGTGATGAGCGGGTATCTCGACGCGTTGATAGAGAAGCACCCCGCAGAGGTTTGTGTGGTCGTATTGCCGGTGCCATTGGCACGGTCGTGCAATCACGTGCTGGTGCCCGGCGATATCGAACATCCGGAGGCGTGTGAACTCGCTAAGCTGGCACTGGTCGTCTGGCGGACTCACCCGGATGCCTTTCCCGGGTTTCATCGATTGTTGTTAAGAGGGGCCACTCTGGCGGTAGCTCGCGCAAAGGTGATCGACGTGGTGGGTGCCGCAGCTAGAGACGCCGCGCTGCGAGATCCGTGGATTGATGAACTGCTGCGTGCCGACATCGGCGATTGGGTGACCTATAGTTCGAGTAGCAGGAAACTGCCAAAATTGCTAGTGAGTGGGCAGCGTATTTTGCACGGGTTGCCATCTGGGGAAGCGGATTTCATCCGTGTGATGGAGCACGAGTTGGGATTGTAGGAACCAGTGGGCCAAGGGGTGGTGTTTTCATCAGAGGTGATTAGAGGTGCACCCGACAGCGGGAC
>JBDLWH010000024.1:0-13474 GCA_039804325.1 Verrucomicrobiota bacterium | reverse complement strand
CTGAGAGCGCTGCGCTGGCCGATAGAATTCACGGCGTAGTCGTAGCTCGAAACCACGGTGCTGCCAACCCTGTTTTTTTTCACATCCAGGACGTCGCGGTCGGGCTCCCATGTGTTAGTCATCGTGTGGGCGGGACCGCTGATTTGATCGAGAAGACTGGCGTTCTGGAGGTACGAATAGGTGGAGATTTGATTTGAAATTTGAAATTTGAGATTTGAAATTTGAGGATTTGAGAGAGGCGGCTGAAGGCGTCATAGCCGTAGGTGGATGGGCGCCGATGAACGCTGATCACAAGAAATTTGCGGCTATTTCTCGCCTCATCTACCGAGTGATCCGTCCGATCTATGCAACCTCTTGTAAATCGGTGTCACTCCGCGTGCATCCGTGGTTCCAACTCTCTTTCTTGGATCATTTTTTTACAGGGATTCGCAGCGCACTCACGCACTCACGCACACGAGGTCAGGTGTTCTGAGGGGGTGGGGCCGATTGGGCGATTAGCGGGTGATGCCGCGCTGGGAGCTCTCGATAAAACGAATGAGGAGCGACACCTGTGGGGTGTCGGCCAGATGGGTGGCCTTGAGAGAACTGAGCGCGTTGGCGAGGTTCGCATCTTTTTTGAGAAAGAGTTTTTTATATGCCCCTTTGAGTGCCCGAATGTCATCATCGGAAAACCCGCGTCGTTGGAGGCCGACCAGATTAAGCCCGCGCGTGCTGGCTGGGTTGCCATCCACAATGGTGAAGGGAGCCACGTCTTGAACCACCTTGGAGAGCCCACCAATGATCGAGTGCGAGCCAATCCGGCAAAATTGATGAGCGGCGGCCAAGCCCGACATGATGACGTAATCATCCATCACGATGTGGCCGGCCAAGCCGACTGAATTCGATAAGATGTTGTGATTTCCTAACTGACAATCATGCGCCACATGGGAATAACAAAGGAACAAATTATGTGAGCCGATACGCGTGGGCAATCCTTCGTGAGTGCTGCGGTGGACGGTGGAATTTTCACGAAAGACATTGTCATCGCCGACTTCAAGCGAGGTCGGTTCACCGGCGTATTTGAGATCTTGGGTCTTGCCGCCGATGACGGCAAAGGGGAAAAATTCGTTGCCACGGCCGAATCTGGAGTGCCCTTCTAGGACCACATGCGAATGGAGCACGCAATCGTCCCCTAACTCCACATGCGCACCCACCACACAATATGGCCCGATACGCACCTGAGTCCCCAGTTTGGCAAGCGGCGAAACAATTGCTGTCGGATGAATCATCGGGGTTATTGCGACTCATCGGCCCGCGCCTGACGAGCATAATTTCCAATTGCCACGATTGCGGGTGATGAGAGGCTAATTTTGCGGGTGATGAGATCCACTCTTGCGGGCGGTGCTGGTGCCGCCTAAGCCATGGGGGCCATGTCCGAAGCCGCCACACCGCCGCCGCCCCAATCGTCCGAAGCCGAATTGATCGCCATCCGTCGCGAGAAACTCGCCAAACTCCGCGAGTTGGGCATCGATCCGTACGGCATGCGGTTTGAAGTTTCGACGACGCCAGGGGGATTGCGCGCGGATTTTACGGAAGGGCGAAAGGTCAAAATTGCCGGGCGCATCATCGGCCTGCGAGACATGGGCAAATCCGTGTTTTTCCAACTCGGTGACGTGCTCGGCTCAATCCAAGGTTACCTGGGCATTAAGCAACTCACCGACGAGCAAGCCGCCGCCTGGAAGTGCCTCGACCGCGGCGACTGGCTGGGTATCGAGGGAGAAACCTTCCTGACGCGCACCGGCGAGCCAACGGTGAAAGTGACGTCCTTCACGGTGCTGTCCAAGGCGTTGCGTCCGATGCCCGATAAATTTCACGGGCTGGCCGATAGGGAGACCAAATACCGCAAGCGGCACCTCGACCTGATGGGCAACCCGCAGAGTGCCGCCCTGTTTGTGACGCGATCGCTGATGCTCGCGGAGATTCGACGATTTCTCCAAGACCGCGGGTTCCTCGAAGTGGAAACCCCGATGCTTCAAGACATTCCTGGCGGGGCCGCCGCTCGCCCATTTGAAACCTATCACAACGCCCTCGGCATGCCGCTCACCCTGCGCATCGCCCCGGAACTCTTCCTCAAACGCCTGCTCGTCGGTGGATTCACCAAGATTTTCGAGCTCAATCGCAACTTCCGTAACGAGGGAATCTCGCGCCGTCACAACCCGGAATTCACGATGTTAGAAGCCTACTGGGCGTTTTCCGACTTCGAGGAAATGGCGAATCTTGTTGAGGAACTCACCTGCCACTTGGCGGAAACCTTCTGCGGTGGGCTCATGATCGAGCACAAAGATGACGACGGCCAAGTCACACGCACCATCGATCTGACACGCCCGTGGCGACGTGCCAACTATCACGACCTGATCATGGGCGTGGCCGGAGCCGATTTCTTCGACCTCACCGCCGCGCAACGCCGGACCAAGTGCGACGCATTGGGCGTGCAAATTTCGCCGCAAATGGAGGATTTCGAGGTGGTGCAACAGGTTTTTGAGAAGTTGGTTGAGGAGCACACGTTTGACCCGTGCTTTGTCACGCGAGTCGCCAGCGAGTTGGTGCCGCTGGCCAAAGTGACCCCCGGTGGCAAGACCGTGGAGGTTTACGAACTCATCATCAACGGCCAAGAAATCTCGCCCGGCTACTCAGAGCTCAACGACCCGGATGTTCAGCGCCAGCGCCTCGAACACCAAGCCGGTGGCGAAGAAGAACAAAAAGTGGACTACGATTTCATCGAGACCCTCGAACACGGCATGCCTCCGGCCGGTGGCATCGGCATTGGCATCGACCGCTTGGTCATGATGCTCACAGGCGCGCCAACCATTCGCGACGTGGTGCTCTTTCCCCTGCTCAAGAGGAGGGAATAATCGCGAGTCGGGGATGGGTCACGCCACGCCCACTCACCCGCGATTTTCACACCCTCAATCCAAAAATCTCACCCATCGGGCAAAAAAACCTTGCGTGTTTGAATCGTCCGTGGTGATCTCCCCGCCCGCCCACAGGGGTGGATCAACCAATTTTTTCAATACGGCCATGGCCTACGCAGTGATCAAAACCGGCGGTAAGCAATATCGCGTCCAAGAAGGCACCAAGTTCGACGTCGAAAAGCTCGATGTGGAAGTGGATTCAGAAATCCAATTCGACGTTTTGCTCGTCGGCGAGGGTGAGAGCGTGAGAATCGGCACACCCATCGTTGATGGGGCATCAGTGACGGTTAAAGTGCTCAATCAATATCGTGGCCCCAAAGGAGTCGCCTTCAAATTCAAGCGCCGCAAGGGGTTTCACAAAACCAAGGGCTTCCGCCGCAGTCTCACCACCCTCGAGGTCACCTCGATCGCCGGTTGATCATCCACCACTCACCCACCTACTTTTATGGCCCATAAGAAAGGACAAGGCTCCGTTAAAAACGGACGCGATTCACGCAGCAAGCGCCTCGGCTTGAAAAAATCCGGCGGCCAAGCCGTCATAGCCGGCAACATTCTCATCCGCCAACGCGGGACGAAAGTCCATCCGGGGCTCGGGGTCGGCATTGGCCGTGACCACACGCTCTTTGCCCTCATTGATGGCAACGTCAAGTTCGACCAAGACTCGCGCCGCGTGAACGTCATCGCTCGCGCCGAGCCCTGTCTCGCCGCTGCCGCTAACTGAGCACCGCGAGAATTTCAAAATTCCTCATCAAGCCGCTTCCTCACCGGAAGCGGCTTTTTATTTGCCCTAAGAACAGGGATTGTTAGATCGCCATACCCCCCGATTGGGCCTAGGAACTTGGCGCACTTATGAAAATTGGCATTCCCAAAGAAATCAAAGCACAGGAAAATCGGGTAAGTATGGTTCCGGGCACCGTCGCGGATCTCATCAGGCGCGGTCACCAGGTTATTATTGAAACGGGCGCGGGCGAGGGAGCAAGTTATTGCGATGCGCAATACCAGGCCCACGGCGCGGAGATTGTTGCGGATGCGGCGGCCGTTTTTGCGGCGGCGGAATTGATCGTCAAGGTCAAGGAGCCCCAACCGTCTGAAGTGGCGCTGCTCAAGCCCCACCACATCCTATTCACGTATCTCCATCTAGCCGCCGACCAAGCGCTCACCCAATCCCTCATGGCCACCGGCTGCACCGCCATCGCCTACGAAACCATCGAGGTCAACCACCGCCTGCCACTGCTCGAACCAATGAGCGAAATCGCTGGCCGCATGTCTGCTATCGTCGGGTCCTATCACCTCGCCAAACACCGCGGCGGCCGTGGCTGCTTGTTAGGTGGCGTCCCCGGTGTCGCCCCAGGCCGCGTCATCGTCCTGGGTGGTGGCACCGCCGGGTTGAACGCCGCGCGCGTGGCTACCGGGATTGGGGCCGACGTGACCATCCTTGAAGTGGATTTCGAGCGCATGCGCTTCCTCGACATCACCATGAGCGGCACCAGCACGGTGTATTCCAACGTCGCCAATCTATCGGATTTGCTTCCCCGAGCAGACCTCGTGATCGGAGCGGTGCTCGTTCACGGTGCCAAAGCGCCGAAACTCATCACGCGGGAAATGCTGCGCATGATGCCCAAGGGCAGTGTCTTTGTGGACATCGCCGTGGACCAAGGGGGCTGCGCGGAAACCACGCGCGCCACCACCCATGACAATCCCACCTACGAAGAAGAGGGCGTCTTGCATTACTGTGTGGCCAACATGCCCGGGGCCTACTCGCGCACCGCCACCCAAGCGCTCAACAACGTGACCCATCCGTGGATTCAGCTCATCGCCGATAAGGGGGTCGCCGACGCGTGCACCGTGCGTGAGGAACTGCTAGGCGGCATCAACACCCGCGCTGGTATGCTCACCTGCCGCCCCGTCGCCGAGGCTCATGGCATAGCCTTCACCGACCCTGCTAGTTTGCTAAACAGTTAAGAACAATCGTTAGTCACCATCCAGGGGTTTGCGTGTGCAGCCACTGGATGGTGAGCCAATCCGCGCAGCAGTCGCACATCGCTTGCTGCGGTGATACGGGAAGATTGCGGGAGAGGTTTTCTCTCAGGTTTCCCACAAGCGCGTGCGCAGGGCTTCGGCGGCCGCGCGGGCCTCGGCGTCCTTCTTACTTTTCCCCTTACCGGTTGAGAGGATGCGGTTTTGCCATGACACTTCTGCGAGAAACACGCGTCGGTGATCGGGTCCAGTTTCGCTGAGAATCCGGTAGTCGGGTGCTTGGGGATGGATCGATTGCAGGCGTTCCTGCAATTCACCTTTGGGGTTTCTTTCCTCAGGGCTGATGATCATGCTGCCGATCTCCTCCTCAAACAACCGCAACACAAACTCGCGGATCTGCTGCAAACCGGAATCCAGATAGATCGCGCCGATCAACGCCTCGAAGGCATCGGCTAGGGTCGAGAGGCGGCGCCGCCCGCCGGTGGATTCCTCACCTTTGCCTAACATCACATAATCGCCCAGATGAATGGTCATCGCAAAGCGGGCCAGCGCCCTGCGGGAAACTAGGCGTGATCGCAGCTTGGTGAGCCGTCCCTCAGTAAAATCCGCAAACCGCTGATAGAGCTCCTCGGTCACTATCAATTGTAACACGGCGTCCCCCAAAAATTCTAACCGCTGATTATCGAAGTGGGGCTTCTGCGATTCGTAGGCGAGACTCGGGTGGGTCAACGCCTCTGCTAACAGGAGCGAATTACGAAATTTGTAGTGAATTCGGCTTTCCAGCGGCTGCATCGGTCGAGTGGCTAAGGTTCCGTCTTCCCCGCCCGGGCCATATAGGGACCCCCGATGGGAAAGATGGGGTGATCGACGGGACTCGAACCCGCAACAACCAGAATCACAATCTGGGGCTCTACCATTGAACTACGACCACCATTTGAATGGCGGGGGGCAGGGTTATGCGATGAACCCGGCTTTGGAAAGGGAAAAATCACTCGTGTGATGCGAATCTACAAATGTGGGCGATTTGGTGTGGATTTTCCAGGCTTGGCAGATCGATTGAGCAAGGCATTCTGCTTTCGCTCAGCCCATGACCGCCCTACTGATTCGCCTCACTCCACTGCTATGCGCGGCCGTGCTTTGCCAATGTGGAGCGCCGCGGCCCCCGACCTGTTGGCACGTTCCGCGGGCCTCGCGCGGCGCGGCACCATCGCTCATTGGGGATGCGCGCAAGGCCTGGGCGATTCTGGGAGATTCGTCCTATCAGGCGCAATGGCCAGCGGCACGCGATGCCTACAACGCGGCCACCGCCAAGTTGTTTGACCAACTGCGCTGCGGCCCCGGCACTTGGGAGACCCGAGCGGCGGCTCTCGGCACCTGTCTGCCCCCCGCAGACAAACTTCAAACCGATCCCAACCAACTTGACGCCGTGTTTCCCGCATCGTTAGTGAATGTGCGCGGCGTCCACACCCATCAAACCACCCAAGGCGTCGGTGTTCCTCTGGTTGGTTGGAAATCCACGACACCCGTGGGAGTGGCTCGCGAAGCGTTCCTGCTACCTAACGGACTACCCTATCTACTCACGGCCACCCTCGCCTTCGACCGCCCGGGCGCACCCGCGTGGCACTTCACGAAACGCTGGCTGCGTGACGACCTCACCATACGCCGCTCATCCCACACGCTCGCAGCTGATTGGACGGCACCGAACGCATTTTTTTGGCACATGTGTGAACTGGACGACCTGAAGATCCAGAATGTGATCCTGCCAGAGCGATACATGCAGGAAACCGGCATCACTTTCGTGCATCCCTACGATCCAGAGAAGATCCCACTGGTTTTCGTCCACGGATTGGTGTCTAGCCCGGACGCTTTCAAAAACATGATCAACGAGCTCGCCCCACAACCGTGGTTTCGCGCGCACTATCAGATATGGCTCTATAACTATCCGACCGGAAACCCGTGGGTTTTCAGTAGCAAGAAATTTCGAGAAGTGATGCGCCATACCTGCGCTTACGCGCGGAGCAAGGGGCCCGACGACAACCTCAAGCGCATGGTTGTCGTCGCTCATTCCATGGGTGGGCTTCTTGTTCGTTCGAGCGTCACAGATTTCCAAGCGGGGCTCCACGATGCGGCCCCCAAAAAACCGTTAGTTCAGTCACAGGTTTCCAAGCCCCCCCGTGAGACCAAGCAAGGAGCGGCGCTCGATCCCCCGCTCAAGGAACCCCGGCGCGTCGTCTTTCTCGCCGTTCCCCACCGCGGCAGCCCAGCGGCGGATTATGTGATTTCTACCTGGATCGCTAAACTCATCCGACTACCCAAAACTCTCACCGTCGAACTGCTCGACTCCACCCTGCTCGCGGTGGGTGACGCCATACACGGGGAAAACCCAGCGCAACGCATCCCCACGTCTATCAACAGCCTATCACCATACAGCAAGAGCACCCGCGCCCTGAGCCAACTGCCGCTCCCCGCGCAGGTCACCTTCCACTCGGTCATGGGCGACCGCGGCAGGGGCGACACCCCACAAAGCAGCGACGGCATCGTCCCCTACGCGTCGTCCCACGTCACTCCGGTCGCCTCCGAACTCATCGTGCCTAGCAACCACAGCGTGCCTGACAACCGCGCCGCCGCCGCCGAACTCCAACGCATCCTCCTCATCCACCTCAAAGAAATCACAAAATCCTAATGCTCTATCGAAACCAACGATCGGATTGCCGCGGAAATCTCCGTATTCGCATCGTCGTTGTTGAGCATTGAGCACTTCAAATTTAGTTTTTCATTTTTCCTGTTATGACACCCGAACAACAACTCGCTCACCTCACCGTTGGTGCCGCCAAGATTCTATCCTCGAAAGAACTCTTGGAAAAACTACGCCTCGGCCGGCCGCTACGCATCAAACTTGGCGTGGACCCGACAGCCCCCGACATCCACTTTGGCCACACCGTGGCATTGGAAAAACTCCGACAGTTCCAGCTTCTCGGGCATCAAGCGGTCTTGCTCATCGGTGACTTCACCGCCACGGTGGGCGATCCGTCGGGCCGCTCAGCCACGCGTCCGCCGCTCACCCGCGACGAGGTGCTCGTGAATGCCGCCACCTACACCGAGCAAGCGTTCAAGATCCTCGATAAATCCCTAACCGAGGTGGTGTATAATGGCGATTGGTTCCGCAAAATGAGCTACGAGGAAATTCTCATGCTCAATGGGCGCGTCACCTTGCAACAAATGCTCCAACGCGAGGACTTCCGCACCCGCCTGGATGCCGGCCAGGAAATTCGTCTCCACGAACTCCAATACCCTATCATGCAGGGATGGGACTCGGTGGAAATCCGCGCCGACGTCGAACTCGGCGGCACCGACCAACTCTTCAACATCCTCGTCGGGCGCGACCTCCAGAAGGAAGAGGGCCAGCCCCAACAGGTCGTCATGGTCATGCCTCTGCTCGAAGGCCTCGACGGCGTGCGCAAAATGTCCAAATCCTATGGCAACTATATCGGCGTATCCGATGCCCCTCAGGAAATGTTTGGTAAACTCATGAGCGTGTCCGATGATCTCATGGATCGCTATTATTTACTCCTGTTAGGCGAAGCTCGCGACCCCGCCACCCACCCGATGGACGCCAAAAAATCTTTAGCAGAAAAACTCACTACCCGCTACCACGGTGCGCCTGCGGGTGAGGCGGCCCGAGCCGACTGGGACACGCGCTTTTCCAAAAAAGACTTAGGCGCTGCGGAGCTTCCCGAACTCTCGCTCGCGGAATTGCCGGCAGACCTGACCGTGCTCGCGCTAACCGCCCATGCCTTTCTAAGCGCCTTCCAAATCGAAAAATCCAACGGTGAATTGAAAAAGCAATTCATCACCACCGGCTCGGTCCAACTCAATGGCGAGAAGCTTACCGACCCGGGTGGTGTATGCGACCCAAAGCCAGGCGACATCCTCAAACTCTCGAAAAAACACGCCGTTCGCTTCGCCTAACCAAACATCAAACCAGCTCACCTAACAAACCGCAGCACAGAACCTAGGGCAACGCCCTAGGTTGGCAAGGAGAGCGAAGTGCCCTGACAAGGATTTCGCCAAAACTTACGACGGATGTACGGCGCGGGTTTTCAGGTTGAGCAATTCCACGCCGAGCGAAAACGCCATGGCAAAATAAATATAGCCCTTGGAGATTTGGTAATGGAGGCCTTCGGCAATGAGCGCCGAGCCGATCAGAAGGAGGAACGCTAGGGCTAACATTTTAACCGACGGGTGGCTAGAGATGAAATCGCTGATGAACTCGGCGGCCACCATCATAATCCCTACGGAGATAACCACGGCCAAGGCCATGACCGAGAGGTCATCGGCCATGCCCACGGCCGTAATCACCGAGTCAATCGAAAAAATGATGTCGATCAAGGCGATTTGAATCAACACCGCGATAAAATGCGTCGTATGCCGGGGGGGCCGACCGGGGGTGTCTTCATCGAGTTTGTGGTGGATTTCCTTGCTCGCTTTCCAAATCAGGAATAACCCGCCAAGCAGCAGGATGAGCCCTTTGCCGGTGATGGGTAACAGGCCATGGTGATCTACGGCTTGGGGCACAAGTTTCCATAACGCCGGGGTCACGGGAATCGCAAAGAGCACCGCGTTAAGACCCATCATCCATTTGATGGTCGCCAGTAACATGAGCCGGGTGATCATGGCTAAGCCCAGTCCGAAGATGCGCCCCGCCCGGCGCTTTTCTGGGGGCAGTCTATCGACGAGGATGGAGAGGAAGGCGATGTTGTCGATGCCGAGCACCACCTCCAAGAGCGTGAGCGTGGCTAGGGCGGCCCAGGCGTTAGGGTCAGAGAACCAGTGAAAGTCAAACATAGAAGGGCGGTGAGGTTCACCCGGCAGCAAGTGCGAGGGCGCGTTGCTTCATTTGAATGGCCATGAGGTTCAGGGCGTTGGCGCGCGTCGGGGCGAGGTGCTCTTTAAGGCCGGTGCGTTGAATAAACTCCATGTCGGCGGTGAGAATCGCGTCGGACGTTTCGCCATCCAAAACCCGCACAAACAAGGCGATCATGCCCTTGGTGATGAGCGAATCAGAGTCGGCAACGTAATGGATTTTGCCATCCTGAGAGAACGCATCTAACCAAACCTGGGATTGGCACCCTTTGATGAGGTGATCGGGGGTTTTGGTAACCGCATCCATGGGAGCGAGTTTTTTGCCCATGCCGATGATGTATTCGTAACGCTCCGTCCAATCTGGGAAGAGCGCCAACTCTTCGAGAACCTGCTCTTGTTTCGCTGCGATGGTCATGGGTGGCCAAATGGAGCGCGATTCGACGTGCTCGGCAAGTCGCAAGAACGCCAACCCTTACGTCGCGGACACAAGTTTTTGCAGAAACCGCCCACCTAACCAGGCTGTGGGAGGCACTAACAGACACATCACGGGCAGCGGCCGCTCCCACCCGTGCCCACCCTGAACCAGCGCTAACGGTAACAGCACCACCCAATCTAATAGCGGAATGCCAGCAAGCAGATGCCCCACCCCACGCCCAAGCGACGTGCGAAACATGGCCAAACTCAGGCCAACCCAAAGGCCGCAGGGGAAAAGCCCGAGAACACAAAACGCAAGTGGCAGTGATAATAACCGATAGGCCGCAAAAAATACCAAGACCGCAGCACCGAAAACCAGAACCCGTGGCAATCCACCGAGCCCGCTCGTGGGCGCATCCACCGCCTCATGCCTCGCGCCCAGAGACAAGCCAGCGATATAACAGAACAATCCCAACCCACACGCGGCGAGCGCCGGAGGTGCCCATCCCCCTATCGGCGGCGTTGTGGCGGCCCATCCGAGCACTGGCAAGAGCGCCCGGCACAACCCCATCGGAATCACCGCCCACGCGGCGCGCTTGTGAACCCATGTGTACAAAATAACGCCACCCCCGATCAGCAGCGCCACGGTGAGACATTGGCCGTTGAGCGCTGCGGCCAGACCCAGGCCCAGCGCGCCGCAGGCCAGCGCCACCAAGAGATAGACTCCCGGCGCGAAAAGCGCCCGGGGCAGCGCCCGCTCTGGCCGATGCCGCGCGTCCCAGTGCCGGTCCGCCCAATCGTTGAGAAAATTCCCCGCCAGATAGAGGCTCACCCCAGCCAACCCGATGACCCCGATCCGTCCCCAGATCAGGCCGTTCGTCAGCCTGTCACTCGCCGTGGCCGCCAGCGCGATGCCCAGCCACAGGTTGCAGAGCACGCTGGGAATGTTAGCGATGCGGCCCGTGGCACACAGGGCGAGAAAATGCTTGGCGGTCCTCATGGCAATCAGAGGCTTTGGCGCGCGCGGGATATCATGGGGTTCTGAGAATCGCGCGAGCGTGAAAAGCCACGTCTGGCATGACAAGCCCAAAGCGGTCGGCGGAAAATAATCGAGTCTAGCGGCAGATTGCAGTGGCGAACTCTGAGGATTTCGAGCAAATTCCGAGCAAGAACAACGATGACCAACCTAGTGAGTGCGATGTCTGCTACCAAGAAACCTACCAAGCCCCGCATCCTGATCGTCACGCCAGAGATCACGTATTTACCCTCCGGCATGGGCAACATGGCCCAACTCATGTCCGCAAAGGCCGGCGGCCTAGCCGATGTCTCGGCATCGCTGGTTTCCGCACTCTTCGAGTTAGGTGCCGATGTGCATGTGGCCATGCCTAACTACCGCCGGATGTTCCAAGGGGATGTTTTCAGCCTCCATGAAAAGGAGTTGCGAAAATACCATGAAGTGCTCCCTAACACGCACATCCATCTCGCAGAAGACCGCATCTTCTATTACCGCGAGCAGGTTTACAGCAATCACTCGAATGAATCGATGCGCATCGCCTTGGTGTTCCAACGCGAAGTCATCAATCACATCGTCCCCCTAGTCCACCCCGACCTCATCCATTGCAATGATTGGATGACCGCCTTAATTCCGGCCATGGCCAGGCGCCGCGGCATCAAAAGCCTTTTCACGGTCCATAACATTCACACCCGGCAGGTTTCCTTAGCCCAGGTCGAAGAAGCTGGCATCGACGCCGCGGAATTCTGGATGAACCTGTATTTCTGTAGTCAGCCGGCCAATTATTACCATGCGCGATCGCATGTGCCGGTGGATTTGCTCACTTCAGGCATCTTCGCCGCCCACTATATCAACACGGTGAGCCCAAGGTTCCTCTGGGAAATCGTCGAAGGCTGGCACCCGGTGGTCCCCGATTCCGTGCGATTCGAGCTATCCAACAAATACAACGCCGGCTGCTCCGCAGGCATCCTCAACGCGCCCGATGCGTCTTATAATCCGGCATCCGATGAGGCCCTAGCCCAGACCTTCACCCCGGTGGATGTGATGGCGGGCAAAGCGGCTAACAAACGCGAACTCCAGCGAGAGCTCCAAATCAAGCAGGATCCAGACGCCCCACTCTTTTTCTGGCCGTCTCGGCTCGACCCAGTCCAAAAAGGCCCGCAACTGCTCACTAACATCCTTCACCAACTCGTTTCTGACTACTGGACGCACAACCTGCAGGTCGTGGTCGTCGCCAACGGCCCACACCAACACTGGATCGAAAAAATTGTCTCCGCCTTTGATTTGCACGAGCGCGTCTCAATCGTCGATTTTGATGAACGCTTGTCGCGCCTCGCCTATGCGGCGTCGGACTTCATGCTCATGCCCTCGCTCTTCGAGCCTTGCGGGTTGCCGCAGATGACCGCCCCACTCTATGGCTCGTTGCCCGTGGTCCATTCCACCGGCGGCCTCTACGACACGATACGACCGCTCGACGTCGCACACTCGACGGGTAATGGCTTCAGTTTCGACCACTACGACTCGCTGGCATTTCGCCAGGCCATCGACCGCGCCATGGCATTTTACACGCTGCCATCCGCCATCCGCGAGCGAGAGATCCGTCGTGTCATGATCGAGAGCGCCAGTGAATTCTGCCACAAACAGGTTGCTCAGCGGTATATCGACATCTACGAGCAAATGTTAGACCGCCCACTCATCGAACAACAATCGGGCGAAGCCCTCCAGGCACCCTTGAAAGTCCCCTAAGAGCCATCACTCGGCTCAGCCCTCGGCCTCGTTGGCCGGCGGACCAGTTTCGAAACGCATGAGGTTGGCGATAAAGGTGAGCGGAATATGACCGGTGGCTCCGTTGCGGTTTTTCGCTAGGACCAGCTCGGCCTTGCCCGCTTCCGCCTCTTTTTCCTCGGCATTTTCGGCGTAGTAAGCGCTGCGATAGAGTAGGCCCACCATGTCGGCGTCCTGCTCGATGGCCCCGGATTCGCGCAAGTCGGACATGCGGGGCACGCCGAGGCTTTTGCCGGTGCGGCTTTCCGGTCCGCGGTTGAGCTGGGCGAGGATGATGATGGGGATACTCAATTCCTTAGCCAGCCCCTTGATACCGGCGGAAATTTCCGCGATTTCGCGCTCGCGGGAGTTTTCGGCCTGCTTGGTGCGAGATTTCATCAATTGGAGGTAATCGATGGCGATGAACTGGATGTCCTCGTCGCGCTTCTTGCGGCGTGCCTTGGCGCGGAGCTCGTTGATGGAAATGCCGGCG
>JBDLWH010000023.1:0-5154 GCA_039804325.1 Verrucomicrobiota bacterium | reverse complement strand
CCCTGTTTACGCTGCCGATTGCGGGACGGCAAACCCGTTTCTCAATCACAACGATCCACCATGACTCCCATGAGGAAAACCCATCCAAGCCATCGCCCGTTATCACTCGTTGAGAACCAATCTGTTCTCGGTGCCAGAGCGCTTACCAGTACACCACCGCGTATCAGCGAAATTCTCGTGGTCCATCATAGCCACATGGACATTGGCTACACCCATTCACAGCCGGTGTTCTGGGAGTTGCAAGCCGAGTTCATTTTCCAAGCCCTCGACTGGCTAGAGGAAACCGCCGAAATGCCGGACGGTGCGCGGCCGAAATGGACGTGTGAGGCGAGTGAACCGGTGCGCCGCTGGCTGGCCATGGCAAGCGCGACGGACGTGGCGCGTTTTGTGGCACTCCATCAACAGGGGAGAATCGGCGTGTCCGCACTGCGCTGGCACACCACACCCTTGGCAAACCGAGCGGGTTTGCAGCGACTGCTCGCGGGGAAGGCGGAACTCGAAGCGTTGTTAGGCGCGAAAATCCCGGTTGCCTGTCAGCACGATGTGACCGGCGTGCCATGGCCGCTGGCGGATGTGTTGCTGGATGCCGGGGTGGATTTCTTCATCATGGCCATCAACATCCATCTTGGCCGCGCCGTAAAACCACGACCGGGGATGTTTCTGTGGGAAGCTCCTTCTGGCCGCAAGTTACGCGTTTTCAATGGCAATCACTACACGATGTTCGACCAATTGCTGTTAGCTTGGGATGATTCGGTGGAGCGGATGCGGGATGGCTGGCATGCCCATGCAGCAACCCTTGAACAACTTGGCTACCCGCTGGATTTCGTCTATCTGACATCCACCTGCTCGCCCATCATGTGGGACAATGCGCCGCCCAATCCGTTTTTGCCGAACTTGATCCATCGCTGGAATGCCGAAACGGCCGACGAGGGACTGCCACATATCCGCTACGCCACCTTCGACGACCTCCGCGAGCGTGCGATGCAAGTGCCCGCCGCGCACCTCGATGTGATGCGCGGCGATTGGACGGATTACTGGAATTTCGGCTGCGCCGCCAGCCCGATCTCCACAGCCCGGAACCAGCAGGCGAAGGCGCTGCTGGAAGTTGCTACTTTGCTAGATGGTCATCCCACCTCACTCGCCATGGGAGAGGAAAAAGTGGATCACTATGACGAGCACACCTGTGGCTACTATGATTCCGACCACGCCCACCCGCAGGCGCAAACCACCGAGTTGTTGAAACAGGCGTTGGCCCATGAAGGCCATGAACACGCGGCATTCGCATTGATGGATGGGCTGGAGCGCCTCGCCGGAAACCCGGTGGCCGACCGTGGCATTGCCCGGGTCCTATTGGTCAATCCGGGGCCGAAGCCACTTACCATCAGGCCGGAATTGCCTGCCGCATGGTTTGCCGACCGCACGCGTGCAAGTGAGCGCAGCTACCGGGCGAGTCGGATGTTTTATGACGGGCGGTCGTGGGGCGAGAGTTTTCCGGGTGCCAATCCGCGTGTTTTCGGCCCCGTGGTTCTGGCGCCGCAATCGTGGCAGATCGTTGATCTCACAAAATTGCCTGCACCAGATGCGCAATCCGTGATCCACCATGACATCGAAGTGGATACCAAGGTCCGGCGGGAACTGAACTTTGCCCCCGCCGCCAATCACCAACGCCGCACCGGTCGCATCACCACACCGTTTCATGTGCTCCGTTACGATCTGGAATCCGGGAGGATTCTGTCGTTGTTCGACTGCGCGCAGGACCGCGAGGTGCTCGCCCCGCGCGACGGACTGGATTGTTTCACCTTCGTCCGCGAGCGCGCCGACGCGCTGAATGATGGCAGCCGGTACGCATTCTATCAACGCGATCTCGACAAGGAAAAAGTGGATGCCGCGTGCTGGCAAGATTGGTTGCCAGTGCGGGAACGTGCCACGCGGGTGATCCGGTGCGTAGTGGACGTCGGCCATGAACGCGTCGTTTTGCTTCGCGAGTTTCAAGCGCCAGGGATGGTTTGTCTTACCCAAAAATTCATTTTTTCTGCGCATGATCCGGTGATCGGCATGGAGGTGGAAATGGAGTTGTTACCGGATGCGTCGCCGCAGGGATTGTATTTCGCGACGCCGCTGCAGATGGCCGCCGGTTGGCAGGCAATGTATGATACCGCTGGCACAGTGGTGCGGGTGGACGACGACCAATTGCCCGAAGCCTGCCGTAACTGGGTCACCGCCGGCACCTTCGCCGCCATGGCCGATGATCGCGGCGGCGTGGCCCTCTTCACGCCGGACGCTCCGATGGTGCAATTCGGCGACTATCATTTCGGGCGTCCTCTCAAAAGCCTGCCACGGCCAGAAAACCCGCTGCTGCTGGCATGGCCGGTCAACAATTATTGGGACACGAATTTCCCGCGTGTCCAGAATGGCCGCATCCGGCTGAGTTATGGGTTTCTCACATTTGGCGGTCCCGCAGATCCCGCCCAACTCAGTGCGGCCTCACAAAGATTTCGCCAGCTTTCACTGATCTGGCCCGTAACATCCGGCGGCAAACCTGCTGGGCTGGGGAGTCTGGGGAGTCTGGGGAGATCTGAGATTTGAGATTTGAGATTTGAGATCTGAAATCTGAAATCTGAAATTTAAAATTGCTGAGTTATGCAAGGTATCGACTGGCTTATTGTAAGCGTATTTTTCACCATCGTGATGGGTTCGGGCATTTTCTTTTCGCGCAAGAGTGCGGTGAGTTCTAAATCGTATTTTCTCGGAGCAGAGAACAAATGGTGGATGCTTGCCGCCTCGGGTGCCTCCACGAATTTTTCGATCAACGGCACCGTGTGGAACCTTGCGATTTTAATGGTGTTAGGGATGAAATCGTTCTGGGTCACGCTGGTGTGGTGGATGCCTAACGCGGTGTTTCTGATGGCATACTCCGGCATCTGGATTCGCCGTTGTGGTGGCATCACCTCGGCAGAACTTAACAAGATCCGCTTTGGCGTCGGCACGGGTGCGAAGGTGGCGCGCACCAGCTTTGCCTTCATGATCACGCTATTTTCGGTGGCCTCGCTGTGCATGTCGTATATCATTGTCCACAAGTTCGCGGTCGTGTTCGGCCTGGCTAATCACAGTGCGCACGGACTGGCGTTTGGCATTGTGGCGGTCACCAGTATCTATGTGCTTTTTGGTGGCTTCAAAGGCGTGATTTTCAGTGAGTTCCTGCAAACTGTGGTGTTATTCGCGGTGGCCTTCATCGTTGGCTTTATCTGCTACCAACAATACACCGCGGACCAAATTCATGCGGCCGTCACGCATGGCACCGGTGCCGCCGCCGTGACACCCGAATACTGGAAATCGCTCATGCCGGAAGCCACACCTAGGATCGGAATTTTTGAAGCGTCGTCTGGCTACAAAGGGTGGCAGGATTTCATTGGTGCCACACTCGCATTTTCCGTCGTTGGCATGATCGGTTGCATCGGTGGGGCTGGCGGACGCTACGGCGAGCAGCGGTTTCTAGCAGCAACTAACGTTAAGGAGGCGGCAAAACTCGCTGCGCTTTGGCAGTTCCTCGGGTTTCCGCGCTGGATCATGACCGCCGGTTTGTGTTACCTCGGCTATGCGCTTTACTCCAAGGAGATCGCTCATGATCCGGAATGCGTGATGCCTAGATTTCTCCAATCTGGTTTGCTTGGGCCAGGGTTGCTGGGCTTGGTGGTAGCCGGTCTATCCGCCTCGTTCATGACCAGTTTTTGTTCTGAAATCAATGCCTGTGCCTCGATCATCGTGCGGGACATCTATCAGCCACTCATCGCACCCGAAATAGAGGACTCAGACCGGAAGCTCGTCAGAGTCAGTTATCTGGTAACAGGATTGCTGGCACTGCTAGCGGCCATCATCGGATACGCCATGGTCGAGTCACAGACGCACGGCGGCGGCAGTGCGCTCAACGTGATCTGGGGTTGGATGCTCGGTGGGCTGCTCACTTGTTTCGTGGTGCCGCTGGCGTTTCGCTGGTATTGGGGGAGAATGAATGGCTGGGGCTTCGCCGCCGGGTGTTTGGTCAGTCTGGTGCCGTCCCTCGCTATGCTGGTGCGCGCCTTCGTTCCGGATGGCCATTTCCTCAAACTCTGGCCGGACAACTACTATACTTATGCGACCCTCACCACGTCCACGCTGGCGTGCATCGTCGTTTCGATTCTAACGCCACCCATTGAGGACGCAACCACCACGGCATTCTATGCCAAGGTCCGACCGTTCGGTTTCTGGAAAGACGCGGCCACCAAGGCGAAACTCGCTGGTCTGAAGATGGCCCCCGCAATCCCCGTCCCGCAGATTATCCTCAACGTGGTGCTCGGACTCGTCGCATCGTTTTCACTCTACATGGCACCCGTCTATTTTCTCGGCCATTGGAACCTGGATGGCTCGATTTGTTGCGGCATTTTCGCCATCTCCTGTCTGGTTCTCTATTTTACCTGGTATCGCACCCTGCCTGAAGACTGAATGCTCATGATGCCCCACCACATCACACAGGTCAACAGGGGTTGGGATGGCGGGCGGCGAGACGCGTGGAATCGGCGCTTTCGCTCAGGGCGCTGTGTGCTAAGTTCCGGGCGTGACGACCGATTCAACCGATGCGACGATGCTGGGATTTTTGCAGGAAGGCGTGGCATTTGTGGAGCGACCGTTTGGGGAATTGGCAAAGCGCTGCGGTCTGACAGAGGAGGAAACTTTGGCTAGGGTGCAAGCGTTGAAAGAGGCGAAAGTGATACGCCAGATCAGCGCCATCTTTGACACGCGCAGCCTCGGGTATGCGTCGAGTCTGGTGGCGGCAAAGATCGCCCCGGACCGGCTAGACCAAGCGGTGGCCGTGATCAATTCCCATCCCGGAGTGAGCCACAACTACCTGCGCAACCACGCCTTCAATCTCTGGTTCACTATCGCCGTGCCTCCGACGAGCCGCCTCGGGTTGCAGGGAACCGTGGATCTCCTGCACCGACTATCCGGCGCGGAATCCACACGCCTGCTCCCAACCCTCCGACTTTTCAAGATTGGCGTGCGATTCGACGTCGAGGGCGGCGGGCTCCCTGACGACCAAGCGTCACCCGCATACACCGAGGCCAACCGCGTCGAGATCGAGACGTTATCAGATAGAGAAATCGCTTTTGTGCGCGTGAT
>JBDLWH010000022.1:0-2751 GCA_039804325.1 Verrucomicrobiota bacterium | reverse complement strand
TGCCACTGGCATTCTCGCCTACGAACTCACGGGTATCAAAAACCTAGTGCTCGCATTGTCGAAATCCGGCGCGTCCGAACTCAAAAACCTCTATCGCTTATCGTTACCCGAAGAGGATGGTCGCGAATTCAAACCTCTCGCTACCGATGTCGCCCGCCCGCTCTCGCTCGAACTCACGTTCCGCGGCCCGGAAAAGTCTGTGAGGACTTTTCTCTCGACGATTCTCAAACAAGAATCTCAATATGTCGTCATCCGTTCGCTATGCGTGGCCAACACCAAAAAAGATCCCCCTCGCGCAGCCGATGCGAAGTTTGACAAACCCGTGGCCAAGGCGGCTGCCGCTAACGGCGAGTCGTTAGGCGGCGGTGGATTCGTTCTGCCGGGCGATGAATCAAAGCCCGATATCAAAAAACCAGTGGCACCCGCAGCCCCAGTAGTCGTGGACTCCAGCCGCATTCTCTCACAAGTCCTAGGCGATGAGGAAGTGCAGGTTTTCCTGCGCCTCGACCTCATGCAATTCCTTGCCGCCAAAAAACTTCCTTAACTCGACACCCGTTATTTTCCAACCATGTCCTGGTTTTCTCAGAATTACGAAAAAGCCGCCCTTGGCGGAGCCGTTGTATTTGCTCTTGGCCTGACTTATCTTGGTTGGTCGAAGTCTGCGAGCGTTGAAGACGAATTTGGTGCTGGCTTGATAGGAAGCGGCAACAATAACACCGCTGTCGTCGATGCTGACCTCATTCCCAAGGCGCAGCAATCGATGAAACTCGATCGCCAGTGGAACCAAGCTAAAACTCTGCTAGGCGATCGCCCGGTGGATCTCTTCACTGGCATTGCTCTCTTTGTGGCTAGCAGCGCACCGGATAAACCCGTCGATCTGCTCACCGCCCCGCCCATTCACTCACCCATGCCCAACACCTGGTGGCTTGAACATAACTTGGACCCCGGATTCGCTGATTCTCCTAACCGCGACCCTGATGGCGACGGCTTTAGCAATTTGGATGAATTTAATGCTAAAACAAATCCTAACAACAAGGCGTCTATCCCCCAATTGATAGCCAAGCTTATGTATGTGAAGGACGACAGCCTCGCGTGGGTGCTGCGCCCGGGGTATGGCTCGGAGGGCAATTTCCCATTCACCTACGAAGACTCGCAACGCCGAACCAATAAAATCTCTGCGGGTGAAATGATCGCTCCTAACGGCATATTCTTCCCCAAAGGCCCGATGGAAAATCGCTTTAAACTCCTTGGCTCTGAAGTGCGCAAGGAGATGAGCAAAAAAGTGAACATCGAGGTGGAAGTGACCATCGTGCGCATCGAAGACCAGCGGTTTAACAAAAAAGGGACGATCTATGAAATTCCCTCCCCGCTATCCGAAGAACGCAAATCCGAGCACCTTCAATATGATCGCACGGCAGTTTTATCGCTTGAAGCCATTGGGTTGAGTGGCAAGGAGTTCAAGGTTGAGGAGCAGACGACGTTTGCCTTGCCGCCCGATAGCCCGAAAAAACATTACCTGCTTAAAAAGGTGACCCCAGCCTCTATCACCATCGAATTCACTGATCCTCAAGGGACACTCCAGACCGTCGAAATCAATAAAGGCAGCATGCCACAAGGGAAACCTTGAAATCTTTTAGAAAAATCGCTTTCCAAAACTCGAAAACCTCGCCACAAAACCGCAGCTCACCATGCACAAAACGCCAATGTATCGATCCAGTCGCACCGCTATCGCATTGATGGCCGTGGCATCCACCATGCCCGTCGTCATTACCGTGGCGAACGCAGGCGAAAGTACTATCAGTTACAGCAACCTTGCTCAGCGCGAAATGGTTCGCCGCCAGAACGACGTTGTTGAAGCAGATCGACTTCTAGCGGAAGGGCGAGAAGCCTACGCCAAGGGTGATTACCAGCAGGCTGTTGACAAATACACGGGAGCGCTTGCCAAAGTTCCAGATGCACCGATGTTCGCGGATCGTCGCCAAAGCGTGATCGCCCACAAGAGCGATGCCAGCGTCGCTCTTGCGATGCAATTCCGTAAAGTCGGTAAATATACCGAAGCTCGCGCCGTCCTCAGCGACTTGCTCGCTGTTGATCCTAACAATGCTGCGGCCAAGCGTGAAATCGGGTATCTCGACGACCCCATCCGTACCAACCCGGGCCTCACTTATGAGCACACCCAGAATGTCGATAAGGTTCGCCGCACGCTCTACACCGCCGAGGGAAACTACAACCTAGGCAAATACGACGCGGCGAAGCGTGAATATGAAAACGTGATTCGTCTCGATCCCTACAATTCGGCAGCGCGCCGTGGGCTTGAGAAACTGGCGCAAGCCAAGTCGGATTACTACCGGGCGGCCTACGACCACACGCGTGCGGAGCTTCTTGCACAGGTTGATTCGGCATGGGAACTCTCGGTGCCAGCCGATACTCCAAACCTGCCAACCGCCACCGGCGCGGGTTCTGATAGCCAGGGTGGCGTCACCTATATCACGAATAAACTGCGTAGCATCGTTATTCCGAGGATAGATTTTGATGACACCACGGTTGAGGAGGCCATTGATTTTCTGCGCGTGCGTGCAGCGGAACTGGATACTTTGGAACTCGATCCCGCCAAGAAGGGGGTCAACTTTGTGGTGCGTCGCCCACGGGCGGCTGGAATTTCGGCAGCCACACCGGATGCCGCGACGGACGCGACCGAGCCGGCAATGCCCGCCACGGTGAGCGCGATCAGCGATCCAGGGTCGCTGCGCG
>JBDLWH010000021.1:0-3084 GCA_039804325.1 Verrucomicrobiota bacterium | reverse complement strand
TGGATCGAAGAACGCGAATCTCCCGTGCCCGAAGCCCCCTAACCATGAGCCATGAAAACCCTCTCTCTCGTATTCATGGTGGCTTTTGCCACCCCATTACTGCCCGGTAACGCGACCACGGATCACTCGACCACCGATTTCTGGGTCCCAGACGCGCTAGATCGCATCACCCACCATGGCACTACGATGGAGCCTCTCGTGATGTGCATGCAGGGACGCAAGGTGGTCATGCAAGTGATGATAGACCACGCCAAGGGCTTCTCCTACTCGGCACGATTTTTTAACATTCTCTCTGAGAGCCACACCCAACAACCATCGATCATCGAAACCGACCCACTGGACCTTCCTTTGGTGCTAGCAGATGGCAAACCGTTAGTACTCGGTTTACCAACGTCTGTGACTTTTGATGGCGCGCTGTCGCTGATCTATCCGGAATGCCGTGGCCTGACGCTGACTCGCACGATCTATCCGTCCACGAGCAAGCCACTGGTGATCGAAGACTGGCAATGGCGCAATACCAGCAAGAAACCGATCGAATTGAGGATACCCAAGCGCACCCACACACTCAAATCGTTGAACGATGGCATCGTCAGCGTCCAGACCATTCCGGCGCTTGGACCCATCTCCGTGGCCGCCGACGGTCACTGCTTGTTCTCCTCTACCGTGCACGCCCGCCTCGCCACATCCCCTGACCTCGTCGTGGATTTCGCCCAAGAGCGCGCGGCTCGCCGGGCTCTAGCAGTGGCGGCATGGAATGGACCATGTCGGTTAGAAACACCCGAGCCATCGTTAGACTCAGCGTTTGCGCTGCAAAAATTTCATGCCTTGGAATGCCCGATAGAGACGATCCATGGGGTGATCACTCACAATGGCAGCCTAACTTATTCTCCCGGAATCTGGGCCAACGATCCGGTGGAATACTCTAGCCCGCTATTTCCCTTTTTTGGTGATGCTGACCTGAACCGCTCCGCCATGACCATGTATCGCGTCTGGCTCAACCACTGTCAGAAATTTGGCGCTATTCCTTTCCCGGGGTCTTTCGAGGGCGGCTCACTCAAACTCACTCAAAAAGAACGCGGCGACGACGCCATGGTGCTCTACGGCTTATCAAAGTTTTTGTTATTCCTAGGTGACCACGCCGCCGCCACGGAACTCTGGCCGTTGATCGAAATCAGCGCTGCCTCGGTGCTGCGCCATACCACCGCCGAGGGCATCGTCGCTTCTCAGAGCGACGAGATGGAGGGCCGCTATCCGACGGGCACCGCTAATTTGAGCACCTCGGCCCTGGCCTACGGCGGATACCGCCAAGCGGCACGACTCGCGCAGGCGTTAGACAACCCGCTCGCAAAGGAATTCGATCGGCGTGCCGACACCCTGGGCAAGGCGATTGATGGCTATTTTGGCGCAGAAATCGAGGGGTTCAAAACCTATCGATATTACAAGGAAAACACCACCCTGCGCGGCTGGATCCTGCTGCCGCTGGCCATGGGCATCACCGAGCGCATGAACGCCACTGCGGACGCACTGGTTTCTGACAAGTTGTGGCCCAACAGAAGCGCGGGTGCCGACATTCTAGCAGAGTCCACCCGCCCGACCGAATGGGGCCGAGAAACCTACTATGCCTTACGTGTTTTGTTCAAAGCCGGCCGCACCGAGGAAGCGCTCGATCTGACACGGCGCGTCGTCAAAGCGCAGATCTTCGGTAACAAAGGGCCTTACCCGGACGAGGATGCCATCGACATGCTTTGCCCAGGTTCGCTCTATCCGCGCGTTTTCACCGAGGGTCTCTTCGGCATCGTGCCCACTGGATTGGACTCGTTTGTGTGTACGCCCTGGTTACCCAAGGATTGGCCGCGCATGGCGCTGCGTGACGTACGTGCCTTTGGCCAAGCATGGGATTTGGTCGTTGAGCGTGTCGGTGACCAACAGAAAATCACGGTGATCTGCGGCACCACGCCAGTGATGACCGGCACCGGTCCTGCCGGAAAAACCTATCCAGTAACGTTTTCTGCACCCCATGGAACCCCATGAGTGCGATCCCTAACGAGGGGCATCCTAGCAGCTCCACACTCTAAACGCGTGGGTGACGGCGGACCGTCTATGGCTCAACGGATTCTTTCTGAAAGAGCACACACGCCCGATGCGTATGGCAATTTTCCATCAGATCAGCCTGACCTATCAGATTCCATGCACCACCACCCACAACCTACCGTCCCACAAACCCAGCCACCAAATGGGTCGCGAGTCATGGCGGCCCTGAACGTGTTATTCTGCGTCTGCGGGCTCACGATTATGGCGGGCGCGGCGGAAAGCCCGCCGTTACCAGTGCTCCAGTCGGCGCTCAGTTCGCAGGTGTCGTCACCCATTGAAGAACCCTATCAATTTTTAAATGGAGGGGGATTTCAAGGCCCACTGATTCCGGAATCCCCAGACCCCTTGGTACGCTATCACTGGAAAAACCCTAAACCCTCCGATGACCTCCAAATCTATGTCCTCACGCCGGTAGCCGCCGTGGCCGACACCGCCACCGCCTTCGGAAACCTCGTCTCCGCCACCACTCAGAAGACCGATATCACGGTCAATGGCCCAGGATCTATCCGTCTCGACTTCGGCGTGCTCAGTGGCGCGTGGCTCGAATTCGATAGCCCCGATTGCCCCGGCTCTATCGAAATGGCTATCAGCGAGCACAACGAACCAGCTCACAACAAATCCGCCGTGCCCGTCAAACACGGAAACACCTGGCGCTTAGAAATGAATCCCGAACTTTACGATGGCATGCGCTTCGCTTGGATTCACGTCAAGGCGGCCACCACCCCGTGGCATATCACGGGCATTCGCGCCGTTTGCCAAACCAAACCGACTAACTACGCGGGCCGATTTTCGTGCAGTGACCCCCTGCTGACCAGGATCTGGTACACCTCGGCCTATGGCGTCAAAGCCTCGCTGTGCAAGGATTACTTCGGGTCCATCCTCATGGAGCGCGGCGACCGCATGTCATGGACGGGCGACGCTCATACATCGCAGGCAGCGGCGTTGGTCGCCTTTGGCAATTTCGATTTTATCAAAAAGAACATCGATAACACA
>JBDLWH010000020.1:0-2596 GCA_039804325.1 Verrucomicrobiota bacterium | reverse complement strand
TGGCTAGTGGAATATTGGGTGTAAGAAACTGTCGCCGCGGAAGCGAATCCGGTGAGGGCGAAGGCGGTGAGGAGAAGGCGAGTTTTCATAAGGCGATTGGGGAAGTGGTGGTTGGTTGGTGCGTCTAGCAGCCTAACTGATGAAGCAGAAGTCAATCGAGTCGTGGTGAAGATGGCGAAAAACATCGCTCAATCAAGGAATTTTTTTCTTTTTTTTGGGGGGGGGGAGGGTGGTTGGGGAGGAGAGGATGAGATGTGGTCTTGTGTGATGAGCAGGAGTCTGCGCATTTTGGGGGCGCACCCATGGCCGGCTTCTTCAAATCGCTATTTCACAAAATCACCAATCGCGCCGAAATCGATTGGGACGACCTCGAATCCGATCTCATCAGCTCGGACCTCGGCATCCACCTCACCACGCGCATCCTCGACGACTTGCGCGGGCTCGGGCGCCAAATCTCTGCCGAGGATGTGGTGGAGAGCACGCGCCGCCAACTTGCGGAGCGGTTGCCCGACGCGGTGGCGGCACCTAAGCCACGGCCGGACGGCCTGCCATTTGTGATCCTCGTCGTGGGCGTCAATGGCACAGGCAAAACCACTTCTTCCGCCAAACTCGGGTTTTGGCTCAAGCAGCGCGGTCATTCGATCTTGTTAGCCGCGGCCGACACGTTCCGCGCCGCGGCCGTCGAGCAGCTCCAGCGGTGGGGTGAGCGGCTCGGACTGCCGGTGGCCCATGGCAACCCGAATGCCGACCCGTCATCGGTGTGTTTCGACGCGCATCAGAAAGCCATCGCCAGCCAGACGCAGTTTCTCATCTGCGACACCGCCGGGCGCATCCACACCCGCCACAATCTGATGGAGGAACTCGGGAAAATCCGCCGCACGCTCGCCAAACAAGACGCCACCGCGCCCCACCTCACGCTGCTCGTCGTGGATGCCACCACAGGCACTAACGGGCTGCAACAGGCACGGGAGTTCCACAAGGCCAGCCCGTTAGACGGGTTGATCGTGACCAAGCTCGATGGCTCGGGCAAGGGTGGCATCGCCGTGACCATCCACGACCAACTCGGCATATCGCCACAGTTTCTAGGCACCGGCGAGGAACCCGGCGCGTTTTGCCTGTTTGAAAAGGATTCGTTTATTCGCGAAATCCTCTGAGGGCGATCATTCGGGCAAATGGTCTTGGCAGTATTCGTGGCCATCACGATCCACCCGGAAATCCAACTCACGGTGGGTCACGTCGGTCCGGTCGCACGCCCGGCATGTGTGAAACGCCTCGTCCACAGGCCCACTCTCACGGGCCAAGCGCCGTTTTTGGCCCGCCGCCGTGCCTCGCATCGCTGGAATCCCTGCAAAAATCAGGAAGTTTGCATATCCTAGCAGGAAATAGGGGGTAAGCCCGATGTGAGTGGCCACGGTGAGCGCGAGGACGGCCGCCTGAATCCACGCCAAGAAGCGGACCTGGACGGGAAAGATGAAAAACAAGAGGAATTCGACTTTGGGAAACAAGGTGGCAAAGGCGAAAAACGATGCGCTATACAACAAAAACCCCGAGCCCGGGAGCACCTCCGGCAAAAAGAAATTGGCCATGATCAGGGCGAGAATGCCCACGGCATGAAACAAGGTGGTTTTGAACGCGCCCCATGCGTCTTCCAAGGCGGCGCTCATCATCGAGGCGATCATGACCAAAAACACCATCATCATCAGACCCAGCCCGCCAATGCCCCCCGTGCCCGACGAGGCAAACAAAAAGGTCAGCACCCGCCAGATTTCGCCGGCAAAGATCTTGGATCGGTCGAATTCCAGCAACTCACCAATGTCCGGGCGCACCCATTGCAACATATAAACGAGGGCGTGCATCATCGCGTAATAACGAAGAAACCCCGGAAATGACAAACCGCCCAGGCGGCGCTCCAATCGGCCAAGTGAAATCATGTGGCCCCACCATGGCCTAATCCCGCGCCATGACAAGCCCGTGTCCAAACTTCGCGCCTCACGGGGTGTAACCAGTGAGCGCCTCAAACATGGCACTCGCGCACTGGGTGAACCAGCCGTCCATCTCGCGCACGATGAACAAGGCGGCCATATCGATCAGGTTGACCTAACCGAAAAACCGCGAGAAGTCGGTTATTCATGGGCGTCGATAGCGGAGGCGAGCCGATCACTCAACCAAAAGAGGAAAAGAGAACCACGGATGGACGCTGATGGACGCTGATCATAACAAATTTGCGGCTATTTCTCGCCTCATCTACCGAGTGATCTAACCACTCTATGCAAGCTCTAGAAAATCTGTGTCACTCCGGGTTCATCTGTGGTTCCAATTCTCTTTCAAGACTCATGGGCTTTGAACCACCTTCAGGCGGCTAAAACGCTTGGTGCCGCTGGGGGCCGGATCATCCAAAACCACCCGCTCCCATGTGCCGTCGATAGAAACTCCAGCCGGCGTGGTCGTCACGTCCTGCTGACTCCACGGTGATGCCCCGAGATCCGAGGAAAACTCCAGCGCGTAGGTGACGCCCGGATTGGTCGCCGAAACAAACTTGCGACGCAAAAATTCCATTCGCAACTTGCCGCCCACCACGGATACGCACGGCAGTCCA
>JBDLWH010000019.1:0-7239 GCA_039804325.1 Verrucomicrobiota bacterium | reverse complement strand
TACCCTTTATACCTTGGAAATACTTCCAGAACATTCCCAAATTCGAAGCTGAGTCTCGTGACAGTGGGACCTTTGGTCATGTTCGCGAGTCAGATTTTCAACCACGAATGGACACGAATTTTCACGAATGGTTTTGAAGAAATCATGACAGTGGGACAGCCCATTGGCGACGCCTCAATTTACTGGCGGCGTGGGCGGCGGCTGAGGGCCAGACGTAAGAGCACGAGTGGCACTAGCGTGAGCACGAGGGCGGAAGCGGCGATGCGCAGGCCTGGATAGAGTCGGGCGCGGTTTTGGCTCAATGCGGCGAGCGATTCGGCGACGACTTGTTCTTTTGGGACATAGAACCATTCGTGACCTGGCATGTTACGGCCGTGTGGGCAGCGTTTGGCGACGGCACCAAACTCGGTATGGACGGGGCCAGGACAAACGGTGAGAACCCGAATCCCGTGCCCGCGCAATTCAATGCGCAGGGCTTCAGAAAAGCTCGAAACGTAGGCTTTGGTCGCGGCATAGACCGCGAAGTCTGGCAGTGGAAGCAATCCGGCGATGGAGCTCACGTTCAGAATGGCACCCGATCCGCGGTGGATCATGGCTGGGAGCAGCGCGTGGGTGAGGTGAGTCAAGGCTTCGATATTGAGGCGTAGCATGGCCTCGATTTTCGGCCATTGCGCGGTGGCGAACTCACCGTAGTCGCCCATGCCAGCGTTGTTGACTAACAGGTCTGGGGTGAGCCCTTGGCGCGCAAGAGATGCGGCGATTCGGTCGCTCGCATCGGCAATGGCCAGGTCTTCCACCAGCACGGCAACCTCTAATTGCGGGTGTTGGGCGCGCAGGCGGTCCGCCAGATCGAGTAGTAACGACTCGCGTCGCGCGACTAACACGAGTTGTTTCACTTGTGGGGCGAGTTGCATGGCGAACTCTTCGCCGAGGCCCGATGAAGCGCCGGTGATCAAGGCGCAAGAAATGGTGACGGATGGATGCATGGCGGATGATTACCCTATGGTGACAACTCACACAAACCCAGATTTGTGAGGGCGAGATGGTTTCGGGCGAGCCCCCGTCAGGGCCATCAGGGTCATAAAAAAGGCGCGGACCCTTTCGGACCCGCGCCTTAGTGTATGCTCCATTCCTCCCAGAAGATCCAAGTCAGATTCGGCACCTGATTTGCATTCCCCCCCGGAAATGCAAATGGGCATAAGCCGCATCTGCTTGGACTCTGGATATGGCGTAACGAATCAGTCCAAACGTTACGTGCTGGTAAGTATAAGCAGGAGACGAGTCAGGGATAGTCGGCGGATTGTGATAATGCTGTCATCATTCAACCGACGTGCCTGGGTGCGATTTCTGAGTAGTCACTTCAATCCTAGCACGTCCTGCATGTCGTAGAGGCCAGCGGGTTGATTTTTGAGCCAGAGGGCGGCGCGCACGGCGCCCGATGCGAACGTGAGGCGCGATGAGGCTTTGTGGGTGAGTTCGACGCGTTCGCCCTCGGCCGAGAAGATCACGGTGTGGTCGCCGACGACGTCGCCGCCGCGCAGGCTGTGCATGCCGATTTCACGGGGCTTGCGAGGTCCGATGAGGCCGCAGCGGCCGTGGGTGACATCGGTAGCGTAGGAGGTGTGGGTTTCCTCGTTGAGGATTTCTAGCAACCTGCGAGCTGTTCCCGAGGGGGCGTCGATTTTATGGCGGTGATGCATTTCGGTGACTTCAAGGTCAAATTGATCTTGGTGGAGGACGCGAGCGGCGAGGCGGGTGAGCCAAAACAGGGTATTGACGCCAACCGAGTAATTGGCCGCGTAAACGATGGGCAGGGATTGGGATGCCTCGCGGATCAGGGCGCGTTGCTCATCGCTGTGGCCTGTCGTGCCGATGACCAAGTGGGTGCCATGATGCAGGGCGGCATCAACGACCTGCGTCGTAAACCCGTGGACCGTGAAGTCGATCACGCAGTCAGGGCCATGAAACGCGGCTTGGAGGTCCTCGCCGACATCGTGGGTAGCAGAGACGCAGACGAGGGGTTCTGCGGCGGCGGCTTGCATGAGGGCTTGGCCCATGCGGCCGGATTTTCCAGTGATCAGAAGCTTGAGCATGTGATTAGGTGATAGAGTGAGAGGAGTGGGGTGAGTGGCGGTTGATTTCTCAATTTTCCCAGATCATGTGTTTGAGTTGGAGTTGGCTGGCGCGAGTGGCGGCTTCCTGGGCGCGCGGGCCATTGAAGGAGGCGATTTTTTTGGAGCAGGCGATGGCGGCGGGCCAGCGGCTGGCTTTTTCCAACAACGCGAGTGCGCGAAATCCGCAGAGTTCGAAGTAGTGCCATTCTGCGGGTGCGGTCGTGATTTCGAGCACCGAGTAATAGGCGATGAAGGCTTCCTTGTCGCGTTGGTGAGTGGGGTCTTTGAGGATGGGGAGTTGTTCGAGAGTTCTGCCGCGCAGGTATTGCAGGCGATTAAAGACGGCGCGTTGATGGGTGGCGTGGACGAGGAGTTGATCGTAAACGGCGAGGGCTTCGGGCAGGGAGTTGGGATTGCCACTGCCTTGGGCGTAAACCGCTTCACCTAACAAAAGGCCGGCTGGCAGGTGGAGGGGGTCGGATTTTGGAAGTGAGTCGAACCATTTTCGTAGGAACGCGGCGACTTCGGTGAGGCGGTTCATGTCGATCATGAGCCGAGATTTTTCGAGCATGGCGATGGGAGCGGCGGAGCCCTTGGCAGCGATCACCTTGTCGAAGAGCGCGAGAGCTTCCTGCTGGGATTGGCTGGTGGGCACGAGAGCGGCGGAGCGAGCGGCGAGCAAGCCAGCGGCTTGGCTGCGCCCGGGGTCGGTGTCGGTGACGGCGAGTTTTTCCAGGACGAGTCGGGCGTCGTTGTAGTTGCGGGTTTGGAAATGATTGCGGCCCAAGACGAAAGCGGCTTCAGCGGCGGCGGGATCGCCCGGGTGATCGGCCATGATGGATTTGGCAGTGGCGATGGCTGCGGCGACGTTCTTCGAGAGATCCTCGATGTGAAGCTTGAGCAAGGCGATTGCTGCGGCGTTTTCGTTGCCCGATGGTGGCGGGGTGGTGGTTAATAGCGCGAGTTGGGCGCGGGCGATGTCGAGATCGGGCCGGGGGCCGACCAGGGCGGTTTTGGCTAGGGCGAGGCGTGCTTCAGGGGCTCTGGGATGATCTGGGAAGCGGGCAAGAAACGCCACGATGGCGGGTTGGCATTTCGCGGGTTCACTGAGCGTCAGGGCGCGTTCGAGTTCTAGGTCGGCGGCGAGGGGTGGATCTAACGGCGTGTTGGCTTGAGGCACCCGGGCGGGCGCGCCCACCGTGGTGGTGGTGAGGCGGAGAATGGCCGAGTTGAGGTGGGCGGTTTGGGCGTGGCGTGCCGTGAGGGCCGCTGCGGCTTCGTCGAAGAGCCGGATTGCCTGCTCGTTGTTGCCTTGAGCGGCGGTGGTGCTCGCTTCGAGAAAGGCGGCATTTCCGCGCATGGTGGGGGATGATTCCCTGAGGATATCGAGCAGGGCGAGGGCATCTGGGCGAGCATGGCGTTCGAGTGCCCAGCACGCGGATTGGAACAGGGCGCGGCTGGCAAGCGGGTGGTTCGGAAATTCCACGCGCAGGCGGGTGAGAAGTCGCTTGGCCTGGGCGCGCGCTTCGGGAGTTGCGACGCGATGGAGGCCCGTGGCACGAGAGAAGAGCGCTTGGGAAAGTCGTTCGTTAGCAGGGGTGGTGCTGGGCCAAGCGCCAGCTGCGCTGGACTCGAGCGTGTTGATTGCGCCGGGGGCGGTGAGATCGCTCGGGGTGATCCATTGTTCGAGGCGTTCGAGGATAGGATCGGTGAGTGTCGGCGCGTCTGGTAAGGCGGCGTTGAGGCGATTGAACAAATCATCGAGCACGGGTGAGTCGGGATGATCCTGCAAAAAGCCGAGCAGGAAACTCGCGGTCTCCTCTGGAGTGGCCGAGGCGCGCAAAGCATCGGCGAGGCCGACGGCCGCTGAGTGGTGGTGGAAGAGTGACTGGCCTAGCGGTTGATCGAGCAGGGATTGAAAATTGGTGGCCGCCATGGCCGGGTGTCCCTCGCGCAGAAGCAAGTGGGCATCAAGAAACGCTGCTAGCGGACGCTCGCTTGGGCCAATCCATGCGGCCTCGGGCATCATTTTGCGAGCTTCGGTGGTGCGCCCGAGATCCATGAGGATTTCCACCTGACGCAGGCGCGCCTTGGCCGACAATGCCTGATTGGGTGTGTGGGTGAGCGACGCGAGAGTCTCGAGGGCGGCTTGCGGTTGGTCTAATGCTAACTGAAGGCTCGCGATGGAGAAGCCGGCTTCATACCGGTGAGGGGCGGCCGGATTGTTTAGCAGAGGAGAGAATGATGCGATGGCATCGGCGAAGCGTCCGAGTCCTGTCAACGCGTGGCCTTTCCAGAACGGTGCGTCAGGGTGTTGTGAAACAAACGACTGGCCGAGCATGATCAGGGCGTCGTTTGGTTTGCCGTCACGAATCCATGATTCGACGAGGCGGATGGCCACGGATGCTTTGTCCGAGGCGTTGAGCTCGCGGCTCGTTAGGCATTCTTGGTAATGGAGGGTGGCCATTTCCCAAAGTCCAGATACCAGTGCGTCATCGCCTTGGCGCTTGAGTGCTTGGACGTCTTGGCCGTGGATGGCGGACGCCACGGCAAGCATGAGCGGCATGATGGAACTAACCTTCATGGGCGGGGGATATTCGTGAGAGGAGATCCCGGAGGTCGGCCGCGGGCAAGTTGAGCACTGCGGAGGCTTCTTTGAGATCGCCATCGGCGCGTTCGATCACCCGCCCCGCGATTTCCCGCTTCGCCCATGTCAAGAGATCCTCACCGGTGGGTGCGCTATTGATCAATTGGTCGATGATGGCCGAGATGAACGCGTGCGATTTGCCCGGAGCGGAGGCGAGGGGAATATCGGCGGGTAAAAGGATATTCGATGAGGTGAGCGCACAGGCTCTGGCGATGGTGTTTTCCAATTCGCGCACGTTGCCCGGCCAGGTGTGGGATTGGAGCGTGTTGATGGCCTCGGCCGTGAGGCGGATGCGCGCGAGCCCATTTTTTTTGGTGAGGCGTTGGAGGAAAAACTCGGCGAGCAGTGGGATATCCTCCAAGCGATCGCGAAGCGGGGGGATGCGGATTTCCACCACATTGAGTCGGTAGTAGAGGTCTTCGCGGAAGCGGCCGGCCGCCACTTCGTCGGCGAGATTTTTGTGAGTGGCCGCGATGATGCGCACGTCGGTGGCCAGCGTTTCGTTAGCCCCGATGCGAGAAAATGAGCCGTCTTGGAGAACTCGGAGCAGTTTGACCTGAATCGTCAGGGGCATGTCACCAATTTCATCGAGAAAAAGAGTGCCGCCGTCGGCTTGTTCGAAGCGCCCAGCGCGGCGCGCGATCGCCCCAGTGAACGAGCCTTTTTCGTGACCAAAGAGCTCGCTTTCCAACAAATTTTCGGGGATGGCGCCGCAGTTGATGATGATCATCTCGCGTTGGCGGCGTGGGCTGTATTCGTGAAGCGCCTTGGCGACGAGTTCCTTGCCAGTGCCGCTCTCGCCGACGATCAGGACAGGGGCGTCGGTTTTGGCGACGCGGCCGACGCGTTTGAAGACTTCTTGGAGTGAGCGAGAAACCCCGATCATTTTGACGCGGGCGTCGGTTTTAGGGAGGTCGGCCGGCGAGTGATCGGCGCTGCGGCGATCTTCCCGAGTTTGCAGGGCGGATTCCACGATGGGACGCAGCTCGAAAGCGAGCGATTCCTTGCGCAGGACGTCATGGGCACCGTGTTGAGTGGCTTCGATGATTTGGCCGGTGGTTGGGAATCCCGCGGTGAGAATGACGAGTGTCTGTGGGCTCTGATGGAGAATGCGCCCGAGTAACTCCATGCCGTCAAAGGGCAAGAGTTCCATCGCCGCGACCACGACTCCCACGGGATGCTTTTCGACCACCATGAGCGCCTTGGCAGCGTTGTCGCAGCGCAGGATGCGAAGGTTCTCACCCGCCAAATGGTGGGTCGCCCAATCCAGGAAATCCAGATCGGGATCGACAAGCAAAAGGGTGTCGGCGGTTGGTCCTTCGGGCATCACGGGCGCGCGCCAGTCATGCAGGAGAACGCCAGAAAACACGAATAAAAAAACCGCCGCAGCACGGGTGGCGTCATCTTTCCTTGGGGCAACACGAAATGCGTCTTGCCGTGCGCGGGGTGCTTTTTTACGCTTGCCTGCGGTCGGGGCTGGCTCCGAAACGCCAGTGCCATGATGAATCCCTTAGCGTCCGAATTCCTTTTCGCCCTCACCAATCCGGGATCAGAAATGGCCCTGAAACTCGAGGCCGCACCACTGGAATTGCCCTGGCGGCCGAGCTACCAGCGCCGTGGGTTTGTCACGTTCAAATCCGACAAACCCATGGTTTTTGAGGCACTGGATGTCCCGCTGGCGTGCGCTCGCAGGCTTTGCCTCTCCCTGGGGAAGTGCGCCACCTACGACCTCGCTCGCCAGCGGATTGTCGCGGCCCTAGCCACCCAGGCGGCCCCCGTCGTCCACCACGCTCGATTTCAGGATCGCCGCATGCAGGGCGTTCACGACGCGGTGGCCACCGCGCCGGTCAGGGTGGGTCAGGTCATCGGCACAGTCGTCGAGTTGGGCCCGGACGAGTATTGGGCCGGCCTCCATCGCCACGCGCGTTTTCTCAGCCCGGAGCCGGCTGGCGACGCCGCCATCGTCATGCCGTCGCGATCGCCGTCGCGCGCCTGGCTCAAACTCGAAGAGGCGATTCGGTTTTTTGGTTTGCGTTTCTCGCCCGAGGATATCGTCGTGGAACTCGGTTGCGCGCCAGGTGGGGTGGCACTCGCTCTGTTGGACCGCGGGGTGCCTGTTATCGGCGTGGATCCCGCCGGCCTAGCGGATGTGGTGTTGGAGTATGCCGTCGCGCAACGCCAGGACGCCCCGGCGAACCGCCCGTGGTTTTTCCACTGTCGGAAACCCGCGGCGCTGGTCAGTAAGCGCGACCTCGGCCAGGGCGTCACCTGGTTCATGTCCGACATGAATCAGGCACCTGAGGTGGTGCTCAAGGAATGCGGGCGGTTTTGCCGCATGGCACCGACGATATCCGCGGCGTTGATCACATTAAAGCTCACCGACCTCGCGCAAGTCGCAGGCAAGGCGTCATGGTTAGAGTCTCTCACCGCCATGGGTTTCCGAACGATCCGTCTGCAACAACTCAGCGTGCATCACAA
>JBDLWH010000018.1:0-11832 GCA_039804325.1 Verrucomicrobiota bacterium | reverse complement strand
GGCCTCATAGGTGAGCAGGATGCGGTGGCGCAAGACGTCGAGCGCCATGTCCTTGACGTCTTGGGGCGTGACAAACGCTCGCCCGTGCATGAAGGCCAACGCCCGGGCGGTAAGCGCCAGATTGATCGTGCCGCGCGGCGATGCTCCGGCACGCACCAGGTTTTTGAGCGGCGCGTCCACTAGGCCGGGGAAGCGTGTCGTGTGGATGATTTGCACGATGTATTGGCGAATCGCCGGATCGATATAGACGGCATTGACCAGGGCGCGCGACGCGGCCACTTGCTCGGGCGACGCGACATATTGCGTTTGATACGGCGGGGTGGAGGTGGCCATGCGGTCAAGAATGAGCAATTCCTCGTCCTGGCTCGGGTAGTCCACATCGACTTTGAGCAGGAACCGGTCGAGCTGGGCTTCGGGAAGCTGATAGGTTCCCTCTTGGTCGATAGGGTTTTGGGTAGCCAATACCAGAAACGGATCTGGCAGCGGATAGGAACGATCCCCCAGGGTGACTTGCCGCTCTTGCATGGCTTCCAACAGCGCGCTCTGCACCTTGGCCGGCGCGCGATTGATTTCGTCGGCTAGGATCAAGTTGTTAAAGATAGGACCAAGCTTGGGTTCGAAACGAACCGCCTGTGGATGATAGATCATGGTGCCCACGAGATCTGCGGGCAGAAGGTCGGGCGTGAATTGAAAGCGTGCGAACGACGCGTGGAGCGACCCCGAGAGCGCCTTGACGGCGAGGGTTTTGGCAAGACCGGGCACGCCCTCTAGCAGAATGTGGCCGTTGCACAGCAGCCCGATAAGCAGGCGATCCACTAGGCGATCTTGGCCGACGAGCACGCGTCCCATTTCCTCCTTCACAGCCTGGATCCAAGTGCTGGATTCCGCGATACGCTCTTGCAAGTTTTCCATGGTCATGGGTTACGTGGGAAGTTTGGCATGCGCCCGGGCCGCTGCGCAACCTGCAAAGCGCCGCACCTCCTCTGCGATGCCTCAAAAATCTGTCAGTGATGAGGGATTGTCTGGCAGGTGACGCTAGGTATGATGGCCGGACCGAGTCGCCGTGGCCCAGATTCCTAAAGAAAGTATCGAGCAAATCCTCAGCGCGACGGACATCGTGTCGCTGATCGAATCCTATGTGCCGTTGAAGCGAGCGGGCTCACAGTATCGGGCTAACTGTCCGTTTCACCACGAGAAGACGCCGTCGTTTTATGTGAATCCAGCGCGCCAGTCGTTTCATTGTTTTGGCTGCGGCAAGGGCGGTGACGCCATCGCCTTTGTCAGAGATCACGAAAATCTCCCCTTCATGGAGGCCGTGCGCAAACTTGCTAGCCGCGCCGGGGTGACTATCCGCGAAGAAGAATCCGATCCCGCTGCCGACCAAAAACGCAGAAGCAAGGGGAGATTGTTGGATTTGCACCGTGAAGCCGCCGCCTTTTTTCACGATTTGCTCTTGAAAGAGCCGGCCGCGGCCCATGCCCGGGACTATCTGAATGGGCGTGGCTTCGGACGCGATATGGCGACGAACTGGACGGTGGGCTGGATGCCCGATAACGCCAAAACCTTCCTCGATTGGGCGCGCTTGAAGAAATTCACAGGGCGGGAGTTAGTGGATTCGGGTATTTGTTATCTGCGAGATGAGGGCAATCCGGCATCTGGTATTCGCGTGCGATTTCGTGATCGCTTGATGTTTCCCCTGCGCAACGAAATCGGTGATGTGATCGCCTTCAGCGGTCGCCAGTTGCGCGCCGATCCTCGCAGCGGAAAATACGTCAATTCGCCCGAAACGTTTCTTTTTCGCAAATCGAAAGTCCTCTTTGCCTTGGACCGTGCCAAAAAACCTATTCTCAAGGAAAAGGCGGCACTCATCTGCGAGGGTCAACTCGATGTGATCTCGTGCCACGAATTGGGCATCGAACATGCCATCGCGCCGCTTGGCACGGCTTTCACACGTGAGCACGCTCGATTGTTACGCCGCTATACTGGAAATGCGTTAGTCTGTTATGACGCCGACAAAGCGGGGCTTGCCGCCGCCGAACGCGCCTTCCGCGAGATGGCGCACGAGGGCCTCGCGGTGCGCGTGGTCTGCATGCCCGCCGGCGATGATCCCGACACCTATCTCAAGTGCCATGGCGGCGACGCCTTTCGGAAATTACTCACAGAAGCCAAGGAGTTCTTCGATTTCAAACTCGAGAACGCCCGCGCCCAAGGGGCGCTGGATTCTGCGGCCGGACGCACCGTCGTCCTAACGGAATGCGTGGAGCTGCTCTCCCTCATAAGCGATTTTGCTGCTAGGGAAAACCAAATCAACGGGGTGGCCAGTCATTTGCAGACCTCCTCAATGGCCTTGCGCCAGGAAATCGCCAAACTCAAAGCCAAGCCACAACGCCCGCAGCCCACCCAGACCACAGACGAATCCCTGCCGCCCACCGTGCCCACCCCCATGCACCGCATCGTGGCCGTGCTCTGCCATCTGGCCATGTCCTCGGCGGCTGCCCAACATTTGTTAAGCGAACAGTTTGAGACACTTCATGAAGCGACACATTGGCTAGAAGGCCTTCCGTTGCTAGAATCCGTGCTCGCCGCCGCTCCCGACCCCACGTCGCACGCCGCCGTGAATGTGTTTCTAGGTGGGCTATCGCCAGCCGACCGCCTCGCCCTGACCCATGAGGTGGTCATGGAAGGAGCCCCGCTCGATGGCATGCAGGCCGCCGAACTCGCCCTAGCGCTGCTTTCTGCGACGGTCCTCCAGCGACGCGATGCCGCGCTCAAAGCCGCGCTCAAAGAACCCGGGTTGGCACCGCATCGATTGCTCGAACTGTTGGAGGAGGCCAAGGAAATCAGCGCCCTGCTGCGAGGCATCGGCCAACGCAGCGAGTTTGATGACGAATTGCCCGCGGCCACCTTCAAGCCAAAGGCTCCACCGTGGAAAAAGTGGTAGGGCCATCACCCCGCTCGCCGAGGCCCGGCATGGGGTGGGCGCGCAGGCGCTTCTTCATTCGCTAACGACGGTGATACACCGCCGCTACAGGGCGCGTCTTCATTCGCTAACGACGGTGACACACCGCCGCTACAGGGCGCTTCTTCATTCGCTAACGACGGTGATACACCGCCGCACCAAGGCGGGCCTTTTGCATTTACACCGCCGCTACCATCGGAGTGACCGACGCTAGCGAATGGAGAAGCGCCTTCGAGACCATTGAGTATGGGATTCTTTCTTGTTCTAGGCGGTGAGCGGTAGGGTTCATGTCACGGCGGAGCAAATCAAAGAGGGCGCGTTCGTCAGCCGTGAGTCTTTGAAGATCACGCTTCGTTGGCTCCGGTTCGGTTGTGCAGAAATCGCGCAGTGTTTCAAAGGTTTCTTCATCCATCAGCATGGATTGCACGTGCGGGAAATGGGCTCGCAGATTGTCGAGGATGGCGAAGCCATGAGTGTCGATGTCGCCCCAGTAATGGATCGCGCAGTTCCTGAGCCAATCGACTTGCGCGAGCGCGGACCAGCCATAGCCTGCGCCAAAAAGGACCAAGCTTCCGGGATGGTTGGGGAAGGCGAGGAAGTTGATTTCGTTTTCGGTGATGAAGACCCGCGTGACGGGTGGGTTGAGCGTGGCAAAGGCACCCGCGTCGAGCGTGAGATCGAAGCCAAGGCGGTCGGGATCGACCGCGCACGCTCGATCGAGAAACCGGAGGCGGATACGCTCGGGTTTGTCGCGAAAGCCATAGCGGCGATTGAATCCAGCCTGCCCACGGGCATCGGGGGTGATCGAGTCAGGAGGCAGTATGAGGTCGAGCAACTCGGAAAGCGTGCTGCGATTTTGTTCGACAAACTTGGTGTGGACACCGGGGGCATCGATTTGACGGAGATAGAGTCCGCTGTGGGGGTGGTTGCGGACCCACGTCACAACGGCGAGCAGGCGATCCCAATCGGGTGCGAGTTCGAGAGCAAGCATGGGACGCCGGAATAGCCAATCGAGCAACTCAGGGAACCCAGCGCGAATGCGTTCGGTGATCACGTCGAACGATTCCCATTCGCGCCGGACTCCTAGCAGGCGGATAGCGGCTTCAGCGTTGGGGAAAACTGCGGCCGACGGCATCTGGTTGGCACCGAAAAGCCGGTGTGTGAATTCCTTCCATTCACAAGGGATGGCGGATTGCCCGTGCCACCCGACGATCCAGTCGCGGGCAGATGAAAAGTCGCTAGAGATTTCTCCGGAGTTCGGGCCTTTGATCGGGATGCGAAGCGGAAAAAGCGAGCCGTCGGCAACGCGATCGGCGAGCAGATCGCCGCGCACCCACCTGCGGCGCAGGATCGCTTTCAAGTCGGCCGGCGTGCTCCAGCGAGCTTTAGCGGAGTGGCTCATGGTGCCGACCGTGTCTTTTCTTCGTGGTATGCTTCGATCGTGAGATTGCGGAGTTGTGAGTCGCAGCCATCGACGTTGTGAACAAAGCCCACGGAGGAAACGTAGGGCTCGATGATGTGGATTTTTTGCAACGGTGTCACAATAAGAAGCTGGAGGTTGAGATTCTCGAACAACCGCAGTCCATATTGCGCCGATTCGTCGGAGCCGCGACCGAACGCTTCGTCGATGACCACAAAGCGGAACGAGCGTGATCTGATGCGCCCCCATTCGAGGCCAAACTGATAGGCGAGACTTGCCGCGAGGATCGTATAGGCGAGTTTTTCTTTTTGACCGCCGGATTTCCCGCCGGAATCGGAATAATGCTCGTGTTCGGTGTGATCCTCACGCCAACGCTCGCTGGCGGCGAAGGCGAACCAATTTCGCACGTCGGTGACTTTGCGTGTCCATCGGCGGTCGAGTTCCGTGGTGCCATCGCGTCCGCGGAACCGCTCGATGATGCTTTTGACTTGGAGGAATTTTGCCTCGGAATACTGGTCCTCCTCAGAGCCAGTTAGGGCACCCTCGGTGCAGGCGCGCAACTCGCTTTGGAACGTGCGCAAATCTTGGTCGGGGACAGGGGTGGCTTCCAGGACGATATAGCGACCGGGGTTGTAATCGATTTCGACGAGCGACTGGTTGATGCGAGCGACGCGTTCGCGGATGGTTTCGCGTTGTTGGTTAAGATGGGCGTTGAAGTTCGCTATTTCGCGGATGGTATTTTGATTGAGCAGTTCTTTGAAGCGATCCTCGAATCTGGGCAGGTCGTCTTCGCGCAGACGAGCGAGCAGCGAGCGGAACTCGTTAGCGGACTCAACCGAGCGGTCCATCTCGCGGGTTTCGGCTTCAAATTCGCGGCTGAAATCGCTCATGCGGCCGACGAGTCGCTGACTGATGCTGGCGATGGCTTTGCCCCTCGCATCAATCCGGGTTTGCATCCACTCGCGCACCTCGCGCTCGCGGTGATCACATCCCTCAACGGTGAGAGTGTGCTCACCCAGCGCCTCATGACGGATGGCGTCGAGGCGTTCGGCCCATCGATCCAGCGCCGTAGCATCAGACCGGCTGAGCAGGTCGCGGGTGGTATCGAGGAGCGATTGGGTGTTGCGGATGCGGTCCTCGAGGGCACCGAGCTTCATGTCTTCCTCGGTCCGTTTCTTATCACCGTCACTGATGGCGACCTTCACGTGGCGGAGGCGGTCATTGAGCTGGCGCAGGATGTCGGAGGCATTTTCGAGTTGGCGGCGTTCTTCATCGAGAGCGGCGATTTCGGCAGCGACCGATGCCCAATCGATTTCGCGGAAGTCGCGGTATTCCTCAAGCTTGGAAAGCAGATTGATGCGTGAGCGCAGGGCTTTGCGCTCGGCATCGGCCATGGTAAGACGGGCAACCACGGTGGCTCCCGCTTGCTCAACTTGGATTTTTTCGCGTTCAAGCGTGGCAATTTTGGCGTCATTGTTCCATCCGAGGATGTAACGTGAGCGGTCATCAAGTCGGTGGCGGTCATCTTTTTCATGGCGCTCACCGGGCATTTTCATTTGCCCGGCGCGGGTGATGGCGCGGATTTCACGGCGGAACTGGTCCTGCGTGGGGCAGCAGGCGACGTCGAACCGATGGGCGAGTTCACGATCCATCCAGTCGTAGAATGGTGAGTCGGGGAGGATCGCGAGTTTGCGGATGATCGAATCGGGATGGGCGGTCGCGGGGGCCTCGCGGCGGGTCTGGCGAACTCGGAAATACACCATGCGTCCGCGGAGTTGAGTGCGGTCCACCCACTCGACCACGGCCGGGTAGTGGGCGTCTGGCACGAGGAGCGATAATCCGAAGTTGTGCAAGAGCCGCTCGGCGGCACCCTCCCAATCTGATTCTTCCGGACGCACTTGGAGAAGTTCGCCGGCGAAAGGCATCGAGTCGGGTGCCACGGAGAGGACGGAGCAGAGGGCTTCGCGGATGGCGATTTGGGCGGAGGGGATGTTGCTTCGCCGTGCCTTGAGACTCTCGATTTCTGTGGTCAACGTTGCCAGTTCTTCCTGGAGTTTCCTCATCGCGACCGTGTCGTCTGTGATGCGATTTTCCAGATCCGCTTCGGCGGATTCCCCGGCGGCTTTCAGCCCTGCGATACGGTCGTGCTGCGCGGTAAACACTGCGGCATCGCGCGCCTCGATCTCGCCTAACTGTTTGACGTGCGTGGCGTAGCGGGCGGCCTTTTCACGGCGGCGGTCACGCTCCGGGGAGAGTTCGCCGATGCGAGCGGAGAGCCCGGCGATGCGGTCGCCGCCATTTTCGGCGATTTGGCGGGCCAGATCGGATTCGTCCCGTCTGAGCGCGGCCAGGGTTTCGGCGATCTCGGCAATGCGACGTCGTTGCCGGTCTTGCTCGACGCCGAGTGTGGTCGCGCGTTTTTCTAGCTGGCCGAGTTTCAAGGTGGCAAAGTGTGGCTGCAGGTAGTCGCGAGCGGCCCGAAGTTCTTCGGTCTCTGCCTTGAGATCCTCGTAGCGGTCGCAGTCGGCGATGATCGGTTCAAGCAGGGCAACCTGTCGTTTGGCGCGCAGCACGGCGGCATGGGCGCGGTCGAGGTCGTCGAAGTGGGTGATGAGGGAGGCAATGCGTGGTTCCACGTCGAAGGGTTCGAGCATGTGGACGCGGACGAAATCGGTGAGATTTCCGACCGACTTCATCGAGACGGTCTGGTGGAAGAGATCTAACGCTTGTTCATTTTCGATGCCGAACCGGCGGCGGAACCACGCGCTGTATTCGGTGAACGAATCGCTAGTGGTTGCTCCCGACTGCCTGAGTCGGCGCCGGAGTTTGGTCATGTCCGAGTCGAAGTTGGCAAAGTCGTCGGCGATGGTGAGTGCGCGTTCTGCGCCGACATAGAAGCGAGCTGGCTGGCCATGAGGATCCTTCATCCAGAGGACACAAGCGAGAGTGATGGTCTGGTCGTAGCCGCTGTTGCGGAAGACGGCGAGAATCACCGAAAAGGTGTTGGGGTCGCGGAGGCCGACGGGTTTGGCCGCGCCGGTGCCATTTTCGCCACGTTCGGTGCGGTGGTAGCCGAGTACGTAGGACCGGAGGCTTCGTTCTTTGAATTCGGCGCCGGCGGCTTTGTTGAACGCAATTCGGTTAGGAGGAACCAACAAGGTGGTGATGGCATCGACGAGCGTCGATTTTCCCGAGCCGATGTCGCCGGTAAGGAGGCAATTTCGGCCCTCCGGGTGCAGGCTCCAGACGCGCCTGTGGAAGGTGCCCCAATTGAGCACTTCCAACCGGTGGAGTCGGAACCCGGTCAGAGCGTCGTCCGCCGCAAAGTCGAGCGCGGGAGTGTTGGGGTCAATCGTCATTCGTCTCTTCCGTTGGAGTTTCGAGGTGTTGGCGATAGGCGGCGAGTCGGGCGTCGAAATCGGCCAGCCATTGGGCATCGACGAACGCCTTGAGGATGCGGCGGACTTCGTAAGCCGCAGGTTGCGAGGTGCCGGCCCCGCTCTTGAGTTTATGAATGAATCCGAGTTCGGCAATTTTGTTAAGCTGCGCCTCGATCTGGTCGGTTAGGCGCGCGTCGTTCGCTTGGGATGGCAGGAAGACACGCAGCATTTCGGTGCATTCATCGCGCGTGAGGACGAGGCGGGCGTCGCTACCGGAGGCATCGAATTCCGCAAGTTTTTTTCGCAGCAGGGCGAGCATCAAACTCACGGGAAACGCGAGCGGACGGCGGGGATAGAGGCGGGGGACGCGGGGCTCGACAGCCGCGCCTGGTTCTGGCGCCGCAGTGGTTTCACGAGACCGGAGGAAGGCGTAACCTTCCCCCTCGTCGAGTACCAGATCGAGGTCCAGAACCCTCACATAGTCGCGCGCCCTAGCCTCCAAGGCGATCAGCCGGCCCCACAGGGCAGGGTCATTTTCCTGATAGACGACACCTTTGAGCAGAGGGATGACGACGCCGGAAAGGGCGGGTTCTACGGGCGATTCGGAAGGGGTGAGGGATGGGTTCATCGCATGAATATGACGCGGGGAAGGCGGGCTGATTTGTGGAGAGGAGCTCCGTCATCTGTGGCGACGGTCCATGTGAGGATTTCCTCGTTGGTTTCGTCCACGGTGATGGTGAAGCCGCCTGAGGCGATTTCGAGGTAGGCGATGATTTCGGCGAGACCGTGTTCGAGCGGGCGGGACTCGACCAACTCGCGCAGGGTGATTTGCGCAGCGGTCTGGAGGGCATGGCGGATATGGGCGGCGAGTGCCGGTTTGTCCACAACACGCACGGCGAAAAGCGCGGAAGCATCGATTTCCTCGCCGGAAGCCGCCAAGATGGTGGCGGCGAGGTTGGGCTTGAAGGCGGGGGTGAAGAGTGGGCGCTCGAAGGGAAGTCTAATCACTGCGGAGGTCTCGCGGATCTCCATGAAGGTGGGTGAGGATGGCGGCGCGTCACGCACGGCAAGCGATTTTGCCTCGATGCTGCGGAGGAGGTCTATGATGCGGCGATTTTCCAACCATGCCTGGTCGTCGAGGAAACGGCGGAGTTGCTTGGAAAGATCGGCGACCGTGCGCTGGGTATGATCACCGGCCTGGAGCCAGTCGTAGTGAACGCGGCGCAGCCGAGGATCTGGATCGGTGGCACGAACGGCGGAGTGATCGAGGATGGTATCGAGGAGGGAGGTGAGTTCCTGCTGGCGGCGATCCGACATGAGGAAGTCCCAAAATGCTTGGAAACTGCGGCCCTGATCGGAATCATCGATGGCATCCCGGCGACCCAGGATTTCATCGAGCAGCGCGGCCTTGCCGCCATCCCAGAGGGCGATGCGCTCGCGAACCGAGCGGTCAAGCAGACGAAAGTTTTGTTCCACTTCGCGGAAATCGGAGAGGAGTTCCCGAGCCATTTGGGTGAACTGCTGGAAGCGGTCACGCATGGCGGTGTCGTCGAGCAACAGGATTTCACCTGCCAGCACGCGGGTGATTTCCTCGTCGATGGCATCGCGGCGCTGTTGCAACTCGGCCACGCGTGCGGCGGGATCAGCTTGGGAGCCGGTGGCCATCTGGCGGAGAAGCTCAAAGAGCGTGAGCAGGCGGGATTCGGTGCCAACGAACGAGCGCGCTTCGAGATCGCCAATCCAAGCGATAACCCGTTCGGTAGCGGGGACAAGATCGAAGTGCGGTTCGTCGGTGCCGCGTAGGTAGAACTTTCTCAGCCAGCCTTTTTCGGGTGACGCCCAGTCGTTGAGGTAATCGCGGGCTGGGCGAGGAAAAGTCTCTGGGCCAAGGCGATCGCGCACCCCGAAGAGTTCATCTTCCAAGGCTTCAGCGAGGTCGGGCTCTGGAATGATGCGGACGTTAGGTCGGATAAATGCGCGGTTGAGAAAGGCCACCACAAGTGGCGCGTGATCTGAGCGCAGCAGCCGCCATGCAGGGTGTTCCTTTTGGAGAACCTGAAGCGTGTCGTAGTTGAGTTGCGCCGTCACTCTTCGGCGTCGGGGTAGGAGCCAAGGAGTTTGACGAGCGAGCAATGGCGGCTGAGCTCCTCGAAGGCATCGGCCACTTTGGGGTCTTCACAATGCCCTGCGAGATCGACGTAGAAGATGTATTCCCAATCCTTGCGCTTGGACGGTCGAGATTCGATTTTCGATAGATTGATTTGGAAATGGTCGAAGGCTTGGAGGGCTTTGACGAGCGACCCTGGGCGGTCGTGGATGGCAAAGAGGATGGAAGTCCGGTCGTGGCCGGTGGGTGGGCAGGTTTTTTCGCCGATGACGAGGAAGCGGGTAGTGTTGGTGGCGCGGTCCTGGATGTATTCCTCTAGCAGATTGAGGTCATAGAGTTCGGCCGAGAGAGCACCGCCGAGGGCGGCGGCACCTTGGGCTGCCTGATCGTGGGCGATTTGGGCAGCTTTGGTGGTGGAGGATACTTCGACGAGATCGGCGTTTGGGAAATGTTTCAGGATCCACCCGCGGCATTGGCCGAAGACCTGCGGGTGGGAATACAACGTTTTGATTTGGTCGCGCGGGATGGCGGCCATGAGGCTGTTTTCAATACGCAGGAGGATTTGCGCGCAGATGTGTAAGGGAGAATCCACGAACAAATCCAGCGTGTGGGAGACGGCCCCCTCGGTGGAGTTCTCAATGGGCACCACACCGTAGTCGGCCGCACGGCGCGTCACCTGATCAAAGACGTCGGAAAAATTCGCTTGGGGGGCATAGTTGACCGAGTGGCCAAATTTTTTGATGGCCGCTTGATGGGTCCAGGTGCCATGGGGGCCGAGGTAGGCGATGGTGAGATCGTCTTCGAGGGCGAGGGCAGAGGACATGATTTCCCGATAGATGGCGCGCACGGATTTTTCGGGTAGGCGGCCATGATTCATGGCCACGAGGCGCAGCAGCAGCGCTTCTTCGCGTTCGGGCGCGTAGATTGAGAGGCCGTCGCGTTTTTTGATGATGCCGACGTGGTGGACGAGATCGGCGCGGCGGTTGAGCAGGTCGAGGAGGTCTTGATCGACGGCATCGATTTGGTGGCGGACCTCGTCGAGATTGACAGGTTGAGAAGGGGTCATATTTCGTGAGGTCAGGGTGGAGTGGTGTGGGACGCGGGAGCGGCAGGGCAGCCGAGAGCGAGTTGTTGGTTGAGATGGTTGTCTTGCTCGGGATCTGGGAGTTTCACTTTGCGCAATTCTGAGGCGTTGGGAAGATCGTCGATGGAACGGATGCCAAAATGCTCGAAAAACATGTCGGTCGTTTCGTAGAGCAATGGCCGCCCGGGAAGCATGGCGCGGCCGCCGATGCGGATCAGCTCGCGGTCGAGGAGTTTTTGGATCATGCCGTCGCATGCGACGCCGCGGACGGCTTCGATGGCGGCTTTGGTGATGGGCTGGCGGTAGGCGATGATGGCGAGGGTTTCCATGGCGGGGCCGCTCATGCGTTCGGGTTTGCGGCCCGGGAAGAGTTGCCGGACGAAGTCGGCGTATTCGAGGCGCGTGTAGAGTTTCCAGCCTTTCGGGCGTTCCAAGATGGTGAAGGCGCGCTGGCTTTCCTGATAGGAGCGGTTCAAACCCCCGATGGCATAGGTGACCTGATCGGCTGAAGTGGTGGCGAGTTGCAGCAGCGCATCGGGCAGGGGAGGGAGGGGCGTGCCGTCCTCGGTTGCGCGAACGCGCAAATCCTCTGCCTCCGCCACGCGCGCACGGATCATCCGGGCAATTTCCTCTGATGTCAGAGGATGTTGCGAGGCGATGAGAAGAGCTTCGACGATGGCGCTGATCTGCATGACGGGGCCGCACCATAGACATGCGATTGCGCATTTCAAGCCCGCACCCGAAAACCTCAGGACCACTTATTTGATGGGGCACGAACTTTCGTCTTGATGGAGCGGGCGTAACGGGCTAACCCACCGCGCTCACCCTGCCCGCACGGCTCCTCCACGTGCTTGGTGACAAACGTTTTTAATCACCCCTATT
>JBDLWH010000017.1:0-3800 GCA_039804325.1 Verrucomicrobiota bacterium | reverse complement strand
TCGCCTTCGCAGAGAGCGAAGACGGATGGGCCAGCACCCGAGATCGAAAACCCGAGAGCGCCTGCGGTGAGAGCGGCGCGTTTGGCCTTGTAGAAATCAGGGATGAGCTTTTGGCGGCGGGGCTCGGCGATGACGTCGTGAATCGAGCGCGAGATCAGACCGTAATCCTCCTGGATGATGCCGCAGAGCAGGCCGCCAAGGTTGCCGATTTGTTGGGTAGCGTTGACCAGCGGGATGTCCTTGGGAAGGATTTCGCGGGCGACGCGGGTGAGGATTTCGATATCGGGGTGGACGACGGCGGCCCAGAGTTTTTTGGGGGCGGGGAGTTGGGCGACGTCGAGTTCGTCGTTTGAGCGGATAAAGACGATGCCACCAAATAGGCATGGGGCAACGTTGTCGGCGTGCCACGCCCCATCGGCAGAGGCCTCGCCAGCCATGGCGAAGGGAAGCAGTTGCTTTTTGCTCAGCGGCTCGCCAATGAGTTTGTTCACCGCGAAGGCACCGGCCACGGCAGAAGCCGCGGAGGAACCAAGGCCGGAACCGAAGGGCATTTTCTTGTGGATTTCCATTTCGATGCCGCGGTCGGTCATGCCGAGGTGGCGGAGTAGGTCGAGGGCGGCGACGCCGGCGGTGTTTTGGTCTGGCGATTTGGGTAATTTCCCGTTATCGCCGGTGATTTGGGTGATGCGCAGGCCAGGTTTATCGGAGTGGCGGACGACGATTTCATCGCCGGGGGCGTGGATTGCGAAGCCCAGGACGTCGTAACCGCAGGCGACATTGGCCACGGTGGCAGGGGCGAAGACGCGGATATCAGGGGAGTAAATCACGGGACAATAGGGGGGTTAAAAGAAAAACCAGCGGCGCTTTTTTTGGCGTTTGTACGAGCCGTCGCCCACGGAGAGCACTTCGAGGCGCACGGTAGTGAGTCCTTGATCATAGAAACCAAGTTTTTTGGCGGCGCGTGGAGTGACGTCGAGGACGCGTTGAGAGATGAATGGTCCGCGGTCGTTGAGGCGGATTTTCAGGGACCGGCCATTCTTCACGTTGGTCACCTTGACAAAGCACGGCAGTGGCAGGTTTTTATGGGCACCGGTGAGGTGCCAGGGCATCACCTTTTCTCCGAGCGAGGTGGTGCCGCGTTTCAGGCCGAAAAAACTCGATTCGTTATACCACGAGCAGGTGCCGGCCTCCTTGAAGTCGAGGGCGGCGTTCACGCTCATAGGCTGATAGTCCTGGCCGCGGACGTGATACGCGCGGGTCATGTAGCCGGCATGGCCGCCTGGGTAGGCGCATGACGCGAGCAGGGCGGTAATGACAAGCGCCCCCGCTCGAACTGATGCTTGGCAAAATGAGGCGAGCTTCATAGGGGCGATGGGGCGACGCGGGATGAATCCGCTAGACTGCGGGTTACGCTTTGCGTTCCCGGATAAGCTGGAGGGTGGCGGCCACCTTTTCCTTCATTTCCTTGCCTGGCTTAAACTTGACGGCTGCGCGGGCGGGGATGGGGACGTCCTTGCCGGGGTTTTTCGGATTGCGGCCGATTTTAGCTTTCATTTCGCGGACTTGGAAGGCTCCGAAATTGCGCATGACCACGGTATCGCCTTGGGCGAGGGACTCGGTGATTTCTTCGATGAGGGTTTGGACGACCTCCAAAACATCTTGCTGGGTGATTGCAAGGCCCTTGATTCCAAGTTGGTCGGTGATTTTGATAGCAAGTTCGCGTTTGGTGATGGTGGCCATGAGAAAAGAGTCTGTGGGTATGGGGGTTGCGGGCGGATTCAATAACGATGGCAACCGGTTTGTCCCGTTAAAAATGGTTTTATTTCCCACACATGGCTCGTTGTCGCTGCGGGATTTGCGTGAAAATCAGGGGGGGCGCTCGCTTTCGAAGAACCTGCGAAAACCATTAGATTTCCGCAGGTTTTTGTGACATCCTTCCAGGTGTTGCTATTTCACGGGGATAGAATCGTAGATTTGTTCGAGCGAGAGGAGGGTGAAGGCGGTGACGAGGACCGGGTTAGATTCCATCCATCGGCCGTTTTCATTGATCCACGAGCCATTTTCACGTTGGTTCGCGAGGAGTTTTCCGGCCAGTTCGTTGCGCCAATCGACATCCTTGCCGTTGTCTAGTTTGAGTTGGTTGATATTAGCGGCGGAGAGGGCTTTGGCCATCGTTTGATAGTAATAGTACATTCCCTGGGCCCCCATGCCTGGGTTTTCGCTGAGGGTGTAATTTTTGCCCAGCCATTCTTTGACGGCGATGACGCGCGGGTCGTCGGCGCTGACTTTGGCATAGATGAGAGAAAGCAGGCCGGCGTAGGACATGGAACCGTAGGACCGCAGGGCGGTGCGGCCGTCAGGGGTTTTATCTTCGCCAGCTTTGGATACGAAGGGCGAGTAGGTGAAGCCGCCCTTGTTTTTCGGGTCGCTCGACGCCCAATCGCGATCGTTGGTTTCCTCAAGGTTTTGGCAGCGAGAGAGGAATTTCACGGCAGCCCCCCAATCGAGGTCGGGTTGGTTGCCGAAGTTCCCGTCTTCGATGACTTTTTTGGATAGGGCGAGGGCCTCGATGGCAAGATAGGTGTTAGAGAGATCCGAGTGCTCCTTGTCTGAGCCGTAGCCGATGCCGCCTTCATTGGCCGTGTCGCTTTCCTTTTTTTGGCCGCTGTCCCATTGGTTGTTGATGAGGTGCTTGCGAGCTTTGACCACGGCGGGTTCGAAGGCTTTGCGGTTGGCGGCCATCAGAGCGGTCACGGAGGTGGCGGTATTATAGACCGAGAGGCCACGGTTATAGATGCCGCCGTCAGGTTTTTGCTGGGCGAGGAGCCACGAGTATCCCTTTTCGATGGGAGTGGGGAGCGGGGCGGCGCGGTCGAGGTTGGGATCGCGCACGACAGCATTGAGGGCAAGGGCGGTGAAGGCGGGCAGGTCGGGGTCATCCCAGTTGCCGTCGGGTTTTTGTTGGTCTTTGAGCCAGGTGTTGCCGCGTGCGATGGACTGGCGGATTTCTTGGCGGAGGGATTCGTAGCGGTTGGGGGATTGGGCAGAGGCGGTGATGAGCGATGAGCCAAGTATGAGGGATGGAATGAGTGCTTTCATGGGGTTGGGACGGGGCGTGGTTTGTAAAATGGGGTGATGATGAGGGTGACGGGGGTTCCTTTGGATGGGATGCGCTTAGATAAGGCGTTCCAGCCGTTGTCGACATTATCGCTGCCGGGATAATTGATCATGGCTCCGGGGTTGACGGTTATGGCGGCGAGATCGCCGGTGCAGGCCGGAATAAATTTGCCCTCCACGATTTCTGAGCCGGTATAGAGCCATGGGCCGACCATCATGTCGGTGTTTTTGGCAGATTGTTGGACCCATTCGTTGATCGGCTTGCGCTGGGTGGTGCCGTTATCGTTCCATTCGACATCGATGGCGATGCGTGCGCCGGCTTGCACGGGTAGCGGAACGTCGGGATAGATGCCCGTCATGTGGCCGGTTTCGTCGAGAGTGGAAAACAATTCATTGGATGCGGGGAAGCGCAGCAGAGTGAAGGCGATTCTGAGGTGGATGGGAGCAATCTCGGTGATCAAGAGCGCCTCGTGGATTCGGCCTTGTTGCAGACAGACCAGATATTCCACAAGTCCCTCGGTAATGTTTACCTTCGCCGGAAACCGGATTTCCCGGGATTTTTGATCCATGATGATTTCACCGATTTGATAGCGGGATTCATCGAGTTTTTTGATTTGGGGTTTCGCGAGATCGACGGCGGGGGTGGCGGGGGGATTGGCGGCGGGGGTGGCGGCGGGGGTGGC
>JBDLWH010000016.1:0-3258 GCA_039804325.1 Verrucomicrobiota bacterium | reverse complement strand
ACCAGGGCAATACGGCGAACGACCCAATCACAAGCTTCTTCCCCGGGCTGTTGTATGACGTGCGGATGTACAACTACGCGCTCTCCGCCGCCGCAGTGGCCAATGTTTACAGCCCGGGCCTGATTGGGCAATGGATCTCGGGCGCGGCAAATCTGGTAGATACCTCGGGTTTCACTCCTCCCGGCACGCATGACGGCGTGGCGGTGGGCACCAATGCCGCCGCTCTCGCCTGGAGCAGTGATGTGCCCACCGGTTTTACCGGGCAGTCGCTGGATCTTCGCGCCAATAACGTCGCGGTGCAGATTGACAACACCGCCACGACGGATGCGAATTATCAGACCACCTTCGACGAAGGCATCGCCACTAAGTTCACCGCCGCCTTTTGGTTCAAGGCTCCTGCCGCTTCACTTTCGGGAACCTGGCTGGGCAAGAGCGGCAATACCCCGTGGGGCTGGAAGACTCGCCCGCTTTCCCCCAAGGCGGATTTTACCATGCGCAACAACACTGGGGAGAGCGTTGGCTCAAGCATGACCTCCGCGAACGACGTTACCGACGGCAACTGGCATCACATAACCGCAGTTTTTGACGGCACGGCATCGTTCCGCCAGATCTATGTGGATGGCATTCTGCAAAAGCAGGCCACCGGCATCCCCTATGCGGTGACATTCAACAACCTCAGCCACCTAGTGCTGGGTGCCAACCAAGGCAATACGGCGAACGCCCCAATCAACAGTTTCTTCCCCGGGCTGCTGTATGACGTGCGGATGTACAGTGACCCGCTCACCGCCGTCGAGGTGGCAGATCTCGCCGGCCTATTGGCCTACTCCAGTTGGGCCACCACCAACGCACCCGGCCAAACCCCGGGTCAGGACTACGACAATGACGGCGTGGACAACGGCATCGAGTACTTCATGGGCCAGACCGGTTCGTCGTTCACCGCCATGCCCGGCTTGGACGGGACCAACACGGTCACCTGGACGAAGGATCCTGCCTATCTGGGCACCTGGCAGGTCCAAACCTCGCCCGACCTCAGCGTGTGGACTAACGTCGCTGGCACGGCCAACGGCTCCTCGGTCTCCTACACCCTGCCACCCGGCTTGGGCACCTGGTTCGTCCGCCTGCTCGTGACGCCGACGCCGACGCCGTGAGGTGATCGTTGAGAGTGATGAGTTAAAAGTTATTGGTTGTGAGTTGAAAGCCCAGGCTTGGAGATTCAATAACCCATAACCTGATACCCGGTTTAACAATTGACTCTGATTTAGCGGGGCCGCTGGTTCACACCAGCGGCCCCGCACTTTTGTCGGGTCAGCAGTCACTAGGCGCCCAGCATCTGACGCTCAAAGCGGGATGATTTTCCATGAGGCTTGGAGTTTGGATATTCGTTGCAGAGGAGATGCAGCGGCGGTTCATCCTCGTGGATTTCGGGGAACCTTCCCACGGGGGGCATGAAGTAGTTGTCGGTGTGGTCGTCGTTGACATCGGACACCTCGCCGACCAGCACCTTGCCGGTTGCCGGGTCGCCCCGGAATTGGTGGGCGAGACGGCGGGTGACGGTGATGCTCTCGCCGGGCTTCAACACCCATGTCGAGCCCGCCGGAACCGTGTGTTTCACGCCGTCCAGCGACACGGTCACATCACCGTCGTCAAAGCGGTTGTGCGCGTCGATGTTCCGCACTTGGATGCAGAGATTGCCGCCGCCCCGGTTGATGATATCCTCCATTTTTGCTTCGTGGTAGTGCCAGGGAGTCAACTGCCCCGGTGCGACAATCATGACCTTTTCCGCATAGCGTTTGCCAGTCTTGTCTGAGAAGCTGCCGTTGCGGACGGTGAAAAGCAACAGGCCGACCTTGTCGAAATCCCCGCTGCCGAAATCCGTCAGATCCCAGCCCAGGCAGCACTTCCGGATTTCATCTGCCTCCGGCCCCAGCCTCGACCATTGTTCCGGCGTCCAGTATCCGAAGGGCGGCAGGAGGAAGCCATGCTTACGAAACATCGCCATCGCCTCAATGATCAGTCGGTTGATTTCAGTTCTTCTCATGATAGGATTCGTTTTCGTTGGAGAAATTGTCAGTCGCGGAATACTTCGTTGTAAACTCCTTTGAGGTATTTCAGTCCTTCGGTGGCAAGCTCCTCCGGGCTGTCGGCGAATTTTCTCCAGATGCAGCAGAGTTTTGCGATCTTGGGCATGTCTGGATCGAAGGATTCGATGGTCATGCAGCCTTGGTAGTTGATGCGCTTGAGCGCCCGGAAGATCTCGGGCCAGGGCACCATGCCGGTTCCGGGGATGCCGCGCTGGTTTTCGCAGGCATGGAAGTATCCCAACTCCGGGCCGCATTGCTCGATCGCTGCCACCATGTCGTTTTCCTCGCGAATCAGATGAAAGGTATCCGCATGAATTTTCACATTCGGCATGTCCACTTCCCGGATGAAACGCAGGGCGTCATCCACGGTATTGAGGAAATGGGATTCGAAGCGGTTGAGTGTCTCGATTCCCATAACCAACCCGGGTGCGTTGTGTTGGGCGTAGTCGGCGATGGCGCGGGTGGACTCGATACCCCACTTCCATTCGTCCGCAGTGCGCATGGTGCCGGTGAGGTATCCCCAACCGCAATAGATGACACCACCGAAGACGCGTGCGCCGGCCTCGGCGGATAGATCGATCAGCTTCCTGGAGAGTTCCACGCCGGCTTTGCGAACTGCTGGATCGGGGCTGATGGTGTTGCACTCCGGTGGCATGCCATAGCCGGTGTTGATAATGAGCCCTAGGTCATCCGCTGCTTTTTTTACCTTGGCTGCGGGAAAATGAGCCGGGTCGAAGGGGATGATTTCCACCGCGTCAAAACCCAGTGCCTTGCAATGGTCGAGGATCGGTAGGTCCTTGTCCACGAAGGTTTCCTTGAATAGTAATGAGTGAATTCCGAAATACATGGTTCTTTTCTGGTATGGGTTAATGTGCTCCATCATGGCGCGGGCGTGACCGCCATGCGGAAGAATTTCTTGGCAGTGCCGAGCCTAGGTCGAAGGTGATCGTCTGATTGCCTTGGTGCCCAGTTCAAGGCGACTGCTCCGAGGCCGGGCGTGGCGATGGTCCCGTCGGCGTCGCCGGTTTGGTGAGTAACGTGAACGTCACTGGGGCGGTGGCGGCTTGCTCCACCCAAACCACGAGCATTTGCTTGCCTGCGGTATCGCGGACGATTCCCTGGCGGAAATTTGGTCCTGGCGTCTGCGCCACGCCGTCGATCAAGAGGCGGGCGGGCG
>JBDLWH010000015.1:0-4017 GCA_039804325.1 Verrucomicrobiota bacterium | reverse complement strand
CGGCGTGTTCTCCGAAGTGCTCGATAGAATCTAACCGGAACCTCACTTGAAGATAGCTAACAGCGGGCGGTGGTCCGACGCGTCGTTCCATGTCGGATCGTCCAAGATGCGCGAGGCGCGGAAATCCACGTCGGGCTTGAGCGCGCTGGAAACCGTCACAAAATCAAAGCGCGTGTAAATATCGTGAAGCGCCCAGTAATGCGTCCACGCTTCCCCGCGCGTGTCCCGGCACGGAATCGCCGTGAGATAACTCGGATGATTGTAGCTACCCGTCACGGTTTTGAAGGCCGTACTCGGCCGCGTATCGTTGAAATCCCCATACACTATCAGCCGCGCCGCCCCGTCGGATTTGAAAATGGCATCCAGATGACGCCGCAACAACCGCGCTTCATGAATCCGCATGGCCTCTTGGTCGAGATCCTCAATTTCGCGCTTGGATTTCAAATGCACCCCAAGCAGCCGGTATGACTTCCCGTGGGCCACGAGCGCTGCATCCAAAATGCCCCGGTTCATCGCAAAAGTTTGCCCGTTCATCTGAAATTCCCTCTCAACGGGTGGCCCAGCCACTCTCAGCGGATAACGCGATAACATCCCGAGATGGCGCACCGGGTCCGAGCCACCCATGAAATGAACATGCGGCAAATCCAACCCTCCCGCTTTGAGTGATTGTTGGATTTCTAATAAATCTTTGATCTCGCCAATTTCACACAAACCCACCACGTCCGGCGCATGCTTCACTAACAATTGAATCACCGCCTTTTTCTCAGAATCTGGCTTCGGCGAACTCTTCATTAGCTTTCGATTCACATAACGATCCATCGTTAGCCAGTTCTCCACATTGTAGGCAATGAAGCGCAACCCCGCCACAACCTCCACCTCCTGACTCCCCACCACCAGTGCCAGTGCCGCTGGGTTAGTGCTTTCCGCCGCAATGGCTACCCCCTCACTCGGTGCCGCCCATGCCGGTGTCCCTCGATCTTTTCGGCATGATGTAACACCACAACCTAAATAAACTATCAAAAATAGGGCGACTCCTCGGGGAGCGCCCACTAACATGCGACGGGTAACTGGCCCGCTACGCATGGCCGTTAGGAATCACGTGACGTTTTGGCCGGCGATTCCTTCGCCCGCACATCCACATCGGCTCGCGTAATCTCATTTTCAAATTCATCGCGGGCCTTTTTGAATTCCCCCATGCTCTTGCCAATCCCCCGAGCAAGCTCAGGCAATTTCTTGGCTCCAAAAAGTAACAAGATCACGATGAAAATCATGACCATCTCCTGCATTCCTAAAGGTCCCATAATGTGAGTGTGGTGGCGGTTCGCGCTGAAATTACGCCCGCCGTCATGCCCGCGCAACGCATTTCCCCAAAAACATTCGCGCTTCTCCGTTATTTCCTCTTGCGGAATCCGGTGAGGCCATTGCACCGTTTCCGCGTATGCGAGCATCGAAACGTTTTTCACCCAGTCCCACCGAATTGATTGATTGGCTGAATGCCGAAGGATTGTTAGAATTGGATTGGGATTTCCCCAATGACGGAGATTTGTTCGCCGCTGGCCTGGACTCACCCACCGCACTCCAAGCAATGACACTCGCCTTGGAGGACTTCTATGACGTTGACATCAAACCCGAAGATCTCAACAAGACCAACCTGGGCACCCCCGAAATCATGGCGGCATGGATTGGGGCCACCCTGATCTAGCCAATCAGTAGGGTGCCTCGTTGAGCCCCCCTGCTTCAGCCCCCCGGTTTCAGGAAACGCTAGCATCCCTTGCGCGGCACTCAGCGCGCCACAAGCGTCTTGGCCCCAGACGCTATATCGCGTCGTGTCCACGCGCGGGCATTGAGCATTGACAATCACGAGGCACGGATGACAACGCTCTTGGCCCTATCCCCTACTCGTGCAAAACCCCATCTCCTCCGAAAAACTCACGGCCCTCGACCAACGCCTCTCGTTGCTAGGGATCACCGAGGCCGACTTGCTCGAAAAATTTGTCCGAGGATCGGGTGCCGGCGGCCAAAAAATCAACAAGACATCGAGTTGCGTCTTTCTCAAACACCTCCCCACCGGCGTGTGCATCAAATGCCAAATGGACCGGTCCCGAGAATTGAACCGCTTCCTCGCCCGTCGCGAACTCTGCGACCAACTCGAAGCCATCCGCGACGGCAAAACCAGCGCCAAAACCCAGGCGATCGAAAAAATGCGACGCCAAAAACGCCGCCGCTCGCGCCGCTCGAAACAACGCTCCGTCGCCGATAAACGCCTGCTTTCCACCAAAAAATCGCTGCGGCGCTCACCCACGGGGGAATAACCGCCCCGCCCCCCCCTACCGGCCATGACTCGGTGATTTGCGACCATCACCCCACTTGGCATTCGCGTCAATTAACCTGACGCGTATGCCCACTTGGGCCAGCCGTCACGCCGCCATGCCATGAATCACGCCTGTGAGATCCAGCCTTGCATCATGGCCCTCAGCACGACATGAATGCGCATGGACCGATGGCTGCTTCTCACCGCCACCTTGCTTGCTTTCAGCGCCAGCGTGGGCGGCATGATCTCGGTGCATTGCGGACGCCGCAGCCAATCCACCGTCATCTGGATGACCGCCGTCATGCTTTGCCAATTAGCCATGCTGGCCATACGCGGCAACCAACACGGCGTCTGCCCACTCGTCGATTGGGGCGAACGCCTCGTCTTTCTCTCATGGGCCCTCACCTTATTTTATCTGCTCGTAGGCCAGGCGTACCGGATTTCTCTGCTCGGTGTGTTCACCGCGCCGGTAGTGGTCACCTTTCAATCCATTGCGCTGCTCCCCGGGGTGCTTTCAGCCCATGCGCAACCCATCGCGGGTGGTAACCTGTGGCACGAGATGCATTCGGCCACTTCCGTGTTGTCTTACGGCGCGCTCGCCCTGGCCTCCGTCGCTGGCGTCATGTTTCTCGTCCTCAACCGCCAATTAAAAGGCCAGCACCTCAAAAGCGGGCTCTTTCGCAATCTGCCACCCGTGCGCGAACTCCTCACCTCGTTAGAACGCCTGCTCTGGCTCGGCATCGGCCTGCTCTCCCTCGGGCTCATCGCGGGGCTCCTCATGCCCCATGACGGCAAGGCCACCGCCCACCGCATCGCCGCACTCATCGTTTGGACATGCTATGCCACATTGTTAGCTGTCCATGCCTCGCGAGGCTTGACAGGACGGCGCATTTCTTTGTTATCCGTGAGCTTGTTCATTCTTTCACTCGGCGTTTTCGCTCTCATCTAATGGAACTTCTCTGCCTCGGACTCAACCACCGCACCGCACCTGTCGAGGTGCGTGAACGCTTCGCCGTGGGCAACACCAAACTCGGATCCACCGCCAGCGAACTCATCACCATGCCCGGCGTGGCCGAAGGTTTGGTCATCTCCACCTGCAACCGCACCGAGTTCTACCTGGCTGCCCCCAACGCCATGGATGCCTGCTCACACCTCGAATCCCACCTCACCGAAAAAAAACAATTGGACGCGGCCGTAGCCACCCATTTTTACCGCAAGGTCAAGACCGAGGCCGCCCGCCACCTCTGCCGTGTCGTGAGCGGATTGGATTCTATGTTGCTCGGCGAAACCGAAATTTTCGGGCAGGTGAAGCAATCGTATCAGGCGGCACTGGATGCGGGGGCCACCGCCCATGTCCTCAACCGCGTCTTCCAGCGCGCCTTTGGCGTGGGCAAAAAAGTCCGCACCGAAACGGCCATCCAACATGGCTCAACCTCGGTCGGCAGTGTGGCCGTGGACCTCGCCGAAAAAATCTTTGGCCACCTCAAGGACAGCGAGGTCATGATTCTGGGGGCCGGGGACATGTGCCGCACCACCGCCCAGAGCCTCGTCTCGCGCGGTGCCCGCTCTATCATCGTGGCCAACCGGTCGTTCGACCGCGCCGAGGCTCTCGCCGCCGAAATGGGCGGTTGCGCCGTGCGCTTCGATCAGTGGCAAAAAATCCTCGAACGCGTCGATGTCGTCATCTCGTCCACCGGATGCCCGTT
>JBDLWH010000014.1:0-4601 GCA_039804325.1 Verrucomicrobiota bacterium | reverse complement strand
AGCCCAGAGGCGTCGGCGGTTTTTAATCCACTGCGGCGCATGGCCATGAGCCCACCGATGCGAACCTGAAAAAATTCGTCGAGATTGGCCGCGGTAATGGCCAAGAATTTGACTCGTTCTAGCAATGGTAAATCTGGGCGCAGAGCTTCGTTGAGGACGCGTTGGTTGAACTCGATCCAGGAGATTTCGCGATTGAGGTAGGGGGCGGGCATGGGGTGGTGACGGAATAGGAGATCAGTTATCTTCATCGATGACGACGCCGAGGCCGAAGACTTGTTCGAAGAGATCGGCCTTGGAGGCCATGGCGAGGCGTTCGACGGCAGCATCGGTCAGACCTGGGAGACGCAAGCGAAGTTTGCCGCCTTCCCGACGAATTTCGAGTTGGGAGACGCGTTGGGCGTGGGTGCGTTCTAGGGCGTCGGCGACGCGTAGCAGGGCGGCGAGTTTGGACACGCGGATGCGCTCATCGGTATTGAGGGCGGCATAACTCGAGTGATCGAGCACGGGCCCGGAATGCCGGTGATAGCGCGCGACTAGAGCGACGATGGTGACATCCATTCGGTCGAGCCCAAAGACTTCTGAGTTGAGAATGATATACTCCGAATGCTTGTGGTGGGCGCGCGGGCTCACATAAGTGCCGACCTCGTGGAGGATGGCCGCCACTTGAAGCAGCAAGGCGTCGTGAGGCGTGAGGTGGTGGAGATCCTTGAGTTCTTCAAAGAGCCGGGCGCACAGCTCGCCGACGTGGGTGCCGTGGCCGGTGTCTGACTGATAGCGTCCAGCGAGGATGCGCGCCGAGCGCAACACTTCCTCGGCGAAACCCCCGGTGAGATCGCGCGAAATGAGCAGGTCATGCAGGAGTCCTTGTTCGTATTCGCTGGCTGGGATGCGCACCGTGTCGAGTTTGAGGGTTTCGGCGATGGCTAGGTTGATTTCCAACGCGGGCAGCAGGGCCTCCGCCGTCTGATAGTCGAGGTGGAAATGTTTGACGAGTTCCACATCGCTCATGCCCGCGGCATTCGCCGTGAATTGGCGCAGTTTTTTGAGCGTGCAAGCCGTGTTAGATTGGGTGAGCGAGGAGGCGATGGACTGCACTTCGTAACCGATGAGCACCATGCCGTCGATAGCCACATCCGAATAATCGAATCGGATTTGAGCGAGGTTGCCAAAGGCGTGTTCGCGGATGACGCGCAACAAGGCTGCACCCTCGGCATGAGTTTCCTCGACGGCCTCTCGGGTGCGGTGGGTGCCCATGCGGTAACTCGTGTAGCGCGTGATGCGCCCTTTTTGAAAAAGGAGGGCGCGCGTGTTGCCGGGGCCTATGTGTACGACCAACGTTGTCTCATGGCGCATCGCCGGAAGGTGCTGGAGACGACGACGAGTTTTCAGATAGATCAAGCGGGTCATTTCCCCATCGTCGATGGTGCCCACGCGCAAGCCGCAGGCGATGCGGATGCGGTTCATGAACATTTCATGGTTTCTGGCCTCGCTGAGAATGTTGGTGGCCGCGGCGCGGGTGACGTCGTGCGGGTCGATGCCGAGTTCGGCGAGCGATTTTTGATAGCCTTTGATAATGGCCACCACGCGTTCAGTGGTCGATAGGCTTACGCTGCCATTGCGGAAAATATCCCGAGCCACCGGGGCCGGTTGTTCCAAAAAATCAATAGGCGTGAGCAGACCGTCGGGTGCGCGAGCCGCCACCATCATGGAAACTGAGCTCGCCCCAATGTGCAACGCCGTCACTAGGGAATCGGGTGACGGGCACGCATGAACGGATATCGTGACTTTTGGCATCGGCAAAGAACAACGCGAGATAGACCGGGATTCAATCCTCAATATGGGTCAAACAAATTCGTTTTGAAACGAGGCTTGTCATCTGGGGCATATTTGCGAGATAAACGCGGCATGCCGGCCACAGGTGCAATGGAACGATATCGGGTGAAACCGGGAACCAAGGTGAATTTCTCGCAACGATCGTGCGATGAGAAGACCCTTTTTCAGGGCGAAAGCAAGTTGGATTTCGACCCGCAATTTCGCCAACTGAGGAGTCAACTTCAGTCACTGCAAAAAATCCTCTACGCTCAAAACCAGCACCGCATCCTCGTGGTCATGCAGGCGATGGATACCGGCGGCAAGGATGGCTGTATCAAGCATGTTTTCTCAGACATCGATCCTCAGGGGATTCATGTCTGCTCGTTCAAAAAACCCAGCGATCGGGAATTGTCGTATGATTTCTTGTGGCGCATCCACGCCCAAGTCCCCCATAACGGGCAAATCGTCATCTTCAATCGCAGCCATTACGAAGATATCGTCGCCGTGCGCGTCAAAAAACTCTTCACTAACGATGTCTGGCAACGCCGCCAACGCCACGTCGTGGAATTCGAACGCATGCTCGCCGAGGAAGGTACCACCATCGTGAAATGCTTTCTGCACATTTCCAAAAAGGAACAAAAGCGGCGCTTGGAGGCCCGGCTGGCCAACCCACTCAAGCATTGGAAATTCAATCCTGACGATCTAGCCGATAGGGCGCGGTGGGATGAATTCACGACGGCCTATCAGGATGTTATCAGCAAGACCTCCACCGAGAGCGCGCCGTGGTATGTGATTCCCTCGGACCGCAAGTGGTATCGCAACCTCTGCGTGGCGCGCATCATGGCAGATACCCTGAGCAAACTCGGCATGGAACTCCCGCACATCGATTGGGATCCGGGCGCGATCCGCATCGATGATTGATCATTGCGGCGCGCCTCACTTAACCATTTTCCCGAAACTTCGGGCGTGACGTGCTTTTGTCATCAACGTTGGGTTTGCCGATAGTCGGCGCTACCGGGGCCGTGACGGGCACCACTTTATCGATGGCTTCCACCGGAATCCATCCCCGGATTTTCGTCGTAAATGCGACGTATGCCCAGCATCCGGATTCCTGAATAATCTCGCAGAGTGAGCCTGGCGGGGCGTCGATGACTTCTGGTGAGGTGCCCGCGGCGTCGGTATGCAGGGTGGCCTTTGCCGCGATGACCACGGCTTGGCGGTCTGGGGCCGCAAACTCGGCGTCGTTAGGGAAATACCAGCACCCGAGCGCTCCGAGAGTGGCCATGAGGTTGGCGGCAACGGCCACGGCCACGGCCAGGACGCGCATGGGCGCACCCGGGCGGGTGGCGGGAAAAACCAGCACCGAGAGGGCGCAGAGCCACACGCCGGACCAGATCAGGCCCTTCCAGAATGAGAGGGGAAAGCGGGTGATGGCATACTGATAGTCCGGGCGTTGGATGGTGATCGCGCCCAATTTGCGCTCGATGAAGCGCAGGTTTTGCCGGGATTCCTGGTGGTTGTGATCGCGGGTCAGCGCCCTGCGATAGTACAGGGCGGCGTAACCCGGAGAGCCCGCGCGGTATGAGGCATTGCCGATATTGTAGAGCGTCGCGGCGGGGAGATCCTGGTAGGCCCCACTTAACAACCAAAGACGTGCTGCCTCATCGAATTGGGCGGCGTCATAGGCATCTAGCGCTTGAGCTGATAGGTCGGCGGCGCGCAGCGAGCTGGAACACAGAGCTAACGAGCTAACGAGCAGGCAGGTCAGGGTTGCCTTTTTCAGTAATTTGACGATGTGCTTTCGGCGTTTTGGGGTAAGAATGGTGCCGATAGGGGTGGTTTTTTGAAAACACAGCGAGTCTCGTTGGGCAAGGACGGCTTGCATCTCAGGCGTCGGGTTTTCACCAAATGAGCGCTCAATGAAGCTCCCTGCTAACAATAAAAACTTTTTGTCATCATCGGATTTCACGCCGGTGATTTCTCGCAGTTCTAGCAGGCGGGCATGGCGTGCGGAGTCCTTGCGTCGCAGGCGCGGGCCAACGCGCATCCAGAGCGCCTTGGCCATGAGGGCAAGAGCGAGTAGGCCAGCGAGGGCGTGGCCCGACCAGGTGGGTATGCGTGGCGCGCTCGATTTAACAAGTGAAGGGGAGCGAAGCACGCCGAGGATATCCGTCATGCGTTCCACGGGCACAGGCAAGGCCTCGGGCGGCGTGGGCGTATCGGGTGTGGCCGCGGGCGTGATCGCCGTGGTGCGTGTCATCTGTAGCGGGATAGGCTCGCTGGTGAGCGTCTTGTATGTCGCGTCATTTGGGTCGAAGAAAACCAAGCGGAATGAGGGAATAGCAGGCTTGAGTTCTAGTGGCCGCAGGAATTGGTGGAAGATGGTTTGACCGGAAAACTCGCGCCGTTCGTCGCCGCGCGGCTCGGCGGTGGCCGCATAAAGTTTCCATCCGTTAGAATCCGCGAGTTGTGGTGGGTGCAACGTGTCGAGGTTGCCGTTGCCGCGCACGCAGATATCCACGGCCAACGGGTCGCCCTCTTGGACGTCGGTTGCGTCGCTCGTCACGTCGAGTTGGAAGTTTCCCACGGCGTTTTCAAATCCTTGCGGGGCCCCATCGGGCAGAGGCAGGGATTCCATTTCGAGTTTGGGCACGGTAAGGTTCACTTCTTGGGAGATGCGCTTGAGGATACCATCCATGACGACTTGGGTCGTCATGAGGCGGATGGTGGCCGGACCAATGGTCACCTTGCCCGTGCGTGTCGGGGTGAGGGTGCTTGGGTAGGCAACA
>JBDLWH010000013.1:0-6463 GCA_039804325.1 Verrucomicrobiota bacterium | reverse complement strand
GAGAACCGGAACCGGAGCGAGAACCGGAGCGGGCACGAGAACCGGAGCGGGAGTGAGAACCGGAGCGGGAGTGAGAACCGGAGCGGGAGTGAGAACCGGAGCGGGAGTGAGAACCGGAGCGGGAGTGAGAACCGGAGCGGGAGAGAGAACGGGAGCGGGAGAGAGAACCGGAGCGGGCGGGTGGGTCACAGGTGATTGCTCAGGACTTGCGATGGGGGATGGTGGGCTTTGGACGGCATGCAGCTCGCCTGTGCTCGCCGACGGCTCGACCGACTGAGGCTCAGACATCCGGTTCGCCGCCTCAAATTTTGCGGCAATGGCTTGGCGTAAACGGCTGGTGTTGGCCGCGCGGGTGGCAGCAGAAATCGTAGGAGCCGCTTGACCATCAATCGCATGACGCCGGGTGCTGGTTAAAGCATCGCGGAGTTTGGCAATCTCCTCGGGTGATTTTTTGCGTTGTAGCGGGAGACTCATGGCAGTTCTTTGGTAACGATTTGGACTTCGTCCAAGGCGTCTGGCCCTTCCAACGAAACCCATACATGATCGGTGCGGCGAGTGTCGAGCGTGATACCCACGTAATCGGGTTGGATGGGCATTTCGCGGTGGCCGCGGTCGATGAGTACCGCGAGTTCGACCATGGCCGGGCGTCCATAATCGGCCAGAGCGTCGAGCGCGGCCCGAATGGTACGGCCGGTAAAGAGGACGTCGTCCACGAGGATGATATGAGCCCCCTCGACCGGGAAAGAGATATCGCTTTCTTGGAGGGCAGGGTTTTCGTGAAGGTGTTCGAAATCATCGCGGTAGAGCGAAATGTCGAGCACGCCGAATGACAGGTCGCGGTCTTCTTCGGAAAGGATGTTGAGCAGGCGTTCCGCGACCTCATCGCCGCGACTCCGGATGCCGACCAAGGCGAGTGGTTTTCCCTGGGATTTTTCCCGGATGGCATGGGCAAGGCGTTCGACTCCAGCGGCGATGTCTTCTGCGGTGAGGGTGCGGGCGTGCATAATGGGTGGGTCAATCAAAGTTAAGGATGCCGATGTCACGGCGGCGTTGCAAGCCGTCAAACTCGATGCCGTCGGCAGCCGCGTGGGCACTGACGACTGCCTCATCACGGGTGGCACCGCCTGCGACCACGGCGAGCACGCGGCCGCCGTGGGTTTCCCATCCGGCATCGGGAGTTTTGCGGGTGCCGGCGTGATAGACGCGGAAGTTTCCTGGTTGATCGAGGCCGCGGATTCGGTCGCCGCTGCGCGAGGATTCCGGGTAACCGGCGGAGGCTAGAATGACGCAGACGCTCCAGCCATCATCGAAGGTGAGCAGGTCGGGCCGGAGCATGCCCTGCGCGCCAGCTAGGCAGAATCCTGCCAAATCCCCATGCACCAAGGGCATCACCGCTTGGCACTCAGGATCGCCGAACCGGCAATTGTATTCGATGACTTGCGGGCCGCTTGGCGTGAGCATCAGGCCAAAGTAGAGGAACCCGCGATACGGCAGACTCTCGGCGCGCAAACCGGCCACGGTCGGCTGGATGATTTCCTGGTCGATGCGCCCTAACATTTCCTTAGAAACGAGTTGACGGCTGGCGACGGCACCCATGCCGCCGGTATTGGGGCCGTGGTCGCCGTCTTGGGCGCGCTTGTAATCGCGCGCTGGGGTGAACATGAGGTATTGGTCATCGACGATGGCTGCAAAGATCGAGATTTCCGGGCCGACGAGGCATTGTTCGACGAGCACGCGGCCGGGGCCGAAACGGCGCTCGGTGAAGACCTCGTCTAAAAAGGCCATGGCGCTCGCTTCATCCGGACAAACCGCGACACCCTTGCCGGCCGCCAATCCATCAAATTTCAAAACGGTCGGGTATTCCCCGGCGATGGCCGCCACCGCGTCCACGATGGTCTCGGTGGCCGTCGCTCGCGCCGTCGGAATCCCGTGACGAACTAAGAAATTTTTTGCAAACTCCTTGCTGGCTTCCAATTGCGCCGATTCTTTATGCGGCCCCCAGCACGGAATGCCATTTTGTTCGCAGAGGTTGGCTAGGCCGTCGCCAATCACCAAGTAACTTTCCTCGCCAGCCACGCACAGGTCGATCGCATGCGTTTTCATCCATGCCACAAGCGATTCAAGGCCATCAGCCACGATGCTTTGCGCCGATTGGAAAATCGCGTCGCTTCCGGGGAAGCAGAACAATTCATGGGTTCCTGGCGATTCCGCCAGAGCCCTGACCAGCGCGTGTTCGCGTCCTCCTTTGCCCACAACGAGTATTTTCATCCGCAGAAGGTGTCGCGAAATTTTGAGAAAGACACAACCCGAAAACCGCGCAGCTTCACCGAGCGCCCGGGACCCGCTAGAAATCCAGATAGATTTCGGTACGTCGGTTGGCGCGGCGGCCATCTGGGTTATCGTTGCCGGATTCGGTGACATTCGGGCGGCGCGGTTGGCTGGCACCTTTGGCGCTGGTGACGATTTGGGAGGAGGCCACGCCTGAGGTGATGAGAAAATCCCTGACAACTTCGGCACGACGCTCAGAAAGATTTTGGTTGTAGGACTCCGAGCCTAACGCATCCGTGTGCCCGCTGAGCGTGAGCTTCTTGCCGACGTCCGCACGAAGGATGAGCGAAACAATCTCGAGTTGCCGCCGAGTGCGCGCATTCATCGAGTCGGCATCAAAATCAAAATAAAGCGCGAGGGTGTCGCCGCCGGTGGGATTTTTGACCAAGGGCGAGTCATAAATATCTCCGCGGGCGGCACGCCGGGCGTAATCGGTGAGAAGTTGGTCGAGGTTGACCTCACTGACCCGCCAGTTCGTTGGGGCGGGTGCTGGTTTCAACGTGAGGGAAAATTGGGCGTTTTGAGAGCCGTCGGCGGTTTCCACATGAGCGAGAAATCCGACGACTTCTGGGCGTTGAACCATGGTGCGCAGGGGTTTGGATTTTCGCAGCCGGTATCCCCCTTGCTCAAAAAGGATGCATAACCCGGCTATCTTCGCGTCCGACACCGTCGCCACATCAAAATACTTCCGCGCTCGCTGAAAATCCTGCTTGAGAACCGCTTGAAGAAACGCGTCCGCCACGTCGAGCGCATCGGCCAATCTCGCGCTGGCCACGGGCTCGCCTGGTGCTGGGGGAAGGATGATTTTTTCCACCGACCATTTTTGGCCATTGCGCCGCAGATCGAGGAGAATCCGGTCGCGTCCAGGCTCTTGTCCGTCGAGTTCGAGTACCCAGCGCGTGCGGGCGTTCAATGCGAGTTCCCCGACTTCGCGCACACCGGCGTCCTGGCGGATGCGCACGCCTTTTCCTCCCCATGCTTTGAGTCGCTCGGCAGTCGTTGGATCCAGGACGTCCTTGCCGATGAACTGTTCGAGTGCCGCCAGATCCCCAACCTCAAAGGCTTTGGCTATGCGATGCACCAAATCCGCTGGATCGCTGGCCATCACGCGCCCCCCGCCCATCTTCGAATCTGCCGACGGCGTGACCGGCTCCGCCGATTCCTCGTCGCGCGATGCTCCCCCTATCGTTGGCGCACGCATGGATCGCATGCCGGAAGGTTTCGACGGCTCCGGTTGCGCCGACACTCCAGGACGCCGGAGCAACAAACCCAACGCCGAAAGTGCGAGCACCGTCGCTAGCCCAAGAAAAAAATAGGGAACTTTGGAAGATTTCATGAGTTTGGTTTATGTGAGGTCGCCCGGGATCTATGATACCTCAGTTGCTGGCCATGCTTTCAGTGATGGTAGCTTTAAGCTCTAACAATCGGCCGTTTCGCCAAACTTCTAACGTGACCGCGTCACCGATGCGGGTGGTCTGAACCACCGCAAACAACTGACTCGCCGAGCGAATCAACGTGCCATTGATGGAACGCACGACATCCCTGGGTTCCAACCCGGCGCGTTGCGCGGGCGATCCCGGCGAAATACTCAGCACCACACTGCCCTCAACCCCGTCATACCCAAGCACCGAACGAACGGTCCTATCCAAATCACGCATTTGCACACCCAAAAACCCCCGCGTCGGCCGCCCACGCTCGAGTATCTGAAACAAGGCGTCCTTCACGTCGTTAGAGGGAATCGAGAATCCGACCCCTTGAAAGCCTGGGTTCTCCTTGTCTGGGGAGAAAATCGCCACGTTGATCCCGATGAGTTCGCCGCGCACATTCACGAGCGGCCCGCCAGAGTTGCCCGGGTTGATGGCCGCATCCGTCTGAAACAAATCGCGCTGATTATCCGAAAGCGAGCGCTCTTTGGCCGAAATAATGCCATGTGTGACGGTTTCCCCCAGCCCAAACGGGTTGCCTACGGCCAACACTAACTGGCCAACCTGCGCTTTGGATGAATCCCCAAATTTCAATGGCGTGAACGTCTCGTTCGCATCAATCTTGAGAACCGCGACATCTAGCAACGTGTCCTCGCCGATCAGGTGGGCAAGATGGGTTTTGCCATCATGAAGGGTGACTTGAATCTGTTGCTGGCCGGCTATGACATGATGGTTGGTCATCACGTGTCCCTCACGAGTGACAATCACCCCGGAACCCTGCCCCTGCGTCGGAAAACTCCTCAATCGCGTCCGCCCCCAAACGTCTAACAATCGCTCCGTGCGAACCCCTGCCGTGTCGATACTCACCACCGAAGGCACCACCGCACGCGTCACGTTGACGTATTCATCGTTGAGGCGTGAAAGCATCTCGACATCCCCGAGCGCCAAAGGGGCCTTGTCTGGCAACGTGAAGGGTTCCGCACGAAACCGCTCACCCTTACCGCAGGTGCGCATCGCAAAAACCACGATAAACGAAATCAAAAAAACGGCGACTAGCGCCACTAAACGACGAAATGCGGGATTCATAGGCTGAAGGACGCCCGAAAATATGCCTCCCCGCCCCGATTTTCCAAGCTCCGAAACGCCTGCCTCACCAACCCCCGAATGTTTTTTTTCTTCCTCCTTGGCCCGGGTCGATGGATTTGCGATGACCTTCCTCATGCGAATTCTCGCCCTCCTCACTTGTGCGGCACTCACGGCCACCTCCGTCCGCTCCGAATCGCTCAGCGCTACAGATCGCGAAACGCTGTTGGAAAAACTCGATATTCTGCGCGATGCCACCAACGCTAGGGTTGACGCGCGCTTCCGCCTCGCCATGGCTCGTTACCGCGCCGCCATGGCCACCGATGAAACGGCGTTGACCTTCTATCTGGAATGCGTCGAACTGGTGAACTTCAAGTCCCAACAGAAAAAAACCTCGGAGTTTCTTGATTGGAAGCGCCAGGAAGACATCAAAGCGAAACATTCTGATTCGGGGTTCCGGCTCGCCCTGCGCTATCAACTCAATTGGCTTGTCCTCACCCTCTGTGCGTCCTCAGAAAAAGCCAACCTCAAAGCCCTCGGTGCCGACGCCCAAGATTTGGTGGACGCCATCTTCCGTGATGCCGAAAAACTCGCGGGCCAGGAAGAAGAACTTTCCCAAGCGGTCAGTTCGACGGTCTTTGCGCGAGCCTATGAAATCGGCAACCTGCAAAACGATAAGTGGCCGACATCCCCCGTGCAATTGGATGACTTCTACCAAAAAATCGTCTTCCCTCCGCTGCGCACGTCATTCCGCATCGACGCGCTCCGCGTCGCATGGATCAAGCGTATCCACCAGGAAGGCATCAAAATCGAGTTCGGATGGGGCAATCCAAACCAGCGGCCCAACGGTAACGGCAAAGGAAAAGGCGACAAACCAGAACGCAAGATCAACATGGCGGCCGACATCAAGAGCCCCGAATACGAACGCTATCTCACAGAAACCCAGCCTGAACTCCAGTGGCAAATGGAAGTGGATTTATTCCGCAGCGGCGACGAAAGCGCCTCAGCCATGCGCATGCTCGCACACATCCAAAAACACATTACCCACAAACAAGCCCGCAAATGGGGTGAGGAACTCCAACACCTCCTCAAACCCGAGCCCTCGCTCACTGAGCCCGAAGCGCCCAGCAAATAACGGGATCGCCCACTGCGCACGCTCGGTGGGCTCCCCATCACCGCCACGCGCCGCAATCTCTGCGCCGTGGCACTTTACTTCCAGGCCAGCTTCCTTCCATGCTGCCCGCCTTCTCCGGCCTGACCGGACCACCCATGCGCCCTATGACTGCCGCCGAAATCCGCCAAAGCTTCCTCGACTTTTTCCGTGACCGCCAACACACGATTGTGCCGTCGGCCTCGTTGCTACCGCAGTCGCCCGGGCTGCTTTTCACCAACGCGGGCATGAACCCGTTCGTGCCGTATTTCCTCGGCATCGAAAATGCCCCGTATAGCCCACCGCGCGCTGCCGACACCCAAAAATGCATCCGCGCGGGTGGCAAGCACAACGACCTCGAGGATGTCGGTTACGACACCTATCACCACACGTGCTTCGAGATGTTAGGCAATTGGTCGTTTGGCGATTATTTCAAAAAGGATGCGATTAATTGGTCGTGGGAGTTTTTGCACACGAC
>JBDLWH010000012.1:0-3319 GCA_039804325.1 Verrucomicrobiota bacterium | reverse complement strand
GGCGCGGGCGCGGGCGCGGGTGCGGGTGCGGGCGCGGGCGCGGGTGCGGGCGCGGGTGCGGGTGCGGGAGCGGCTTGGCTGGCTCGCTTGGCTTTCGTTACTTTCTTTGCTGTCTTTTTGGGAGTCATCACTCGTAAGGGTTAAAATGGGAATGGGGGGATAGCACGTCGTGTGCCATACGGGGGGGCGAGCATAATCTCCCCGCTCGTGATTGCCAGCACATTTGATTCGAGTATAGTCGCGCCATGGCCGACGGCTATTCATGGAGTGAATCACGAGACGGTGGGAGTTATCGGTTGCCCGGGCCAGAGCATCTGCGCTGGTGGGCCACCGTGGCCATGCTCCTATCAATCCTCCTGCACATCGTGGTTTTTTTCTCCCTAGAGCGCATGAAAATCGCGCTCCACTTCGAGCCGCCACGCGAGCTTCACACGCGCAGCATTCCGATGCGTCAAGTCGAGGTGCGACCGCTTGAGACTGAGCACCCACTCCCGGACGATGCCGTGGTTACCCCCCCTAAGGAGGCGGCTTCGTTGATGGAAGAAGTCGATTTACTCAGCGCCTTGCCCAAGGATTTGGAGATTGATATCAAGCCGGCGATTCAGGAGGCGGAGTATGCGTTGCAGATGAAGCGCCCGGCGATGCAGGGTGACCCCTCAGCCATGGCGCAGGAAATCTCGTCCGGTTTAGAGGTGAGCACGGATTTACCGGAACTTGGGCGCCAACCCGAACACCTCAGACCTGCCGAAACCGGACAACTCACCGTGGACCCCGGCACCGTCCAAATGGACGACCACGAACTCGGAAAATTTACCGAGGATCTCATGAAACGAGGCGCAAAAGGAAATGTCGAAAAAGGCGCGCTGACCGGCATGGCCTCGCTGGATGATCTGCTGGATTTACCGCCTAACATTCTGCTGGGAAAGATGACTATGTTACCCAGTGATTTATTGTTTGAATTCAACAGCGCGGATCTGCGTGAAAGCGCGAAAGTGGGCCTCATGAAGTTGGCATTGTTGATGGATCGCAACCCGACACTCTATTGTTGGATCGAAGGTCATACGGATCTGGTCGGGGGTGATGATTTCAACCTCGATCTTTCCGTCCGCCGGGCCGACGCAGTGAAAAACTACCTAGCGAGCTCGCTGCGCATGGATGAGTCGAAAATAAGCATTCGAGGATTTGGCCGGAACGCGCCGCTGGTGATCCGTGGCACGACCGATGAACAAGCAGTCAATCGCCGGGTGGAAATCCGCATGCGCCAATCACCCGCGCCGAATGACTCGCTTTTTGAGACTCCCCAGAAAGCGACCATCATCGAGCCCGCCAAATCGCCCAAGCCACTCTTGGTGAAGCCCAAACGTCTTCTGCCATTGGACGATGATGCGCCACCGCCGAGCGCTTCCACCCGACCAGCGCCCAAGGCCACCCGAGTCGATGACGAAGAACTCGCACCCAAAGCGCCGAAAGCGACGCCCGTCGATGACGAGGAACTCGCCCCGGCAGCGCCCAAAGCCACGCCCGTCGATGGTGAGCCGCTATCCACCGCCCCACGTGCCGAGCCAGTGGACGAATGAGCGCCGAAAATTGCCGGGTTTTGGCGATGGTCGGCGAGCTTTCTTGAGGACGAGCCTTGTCTATGGTGCGGCCGACATATAAGAGAACGTCATGTTGACTGCACCCCCTGTTGCCACGATCTGCTTATGCGCTCTGACCTGCTCGCTTACTCCGGTCTTTGCCGATGGTCCGTTCTACGGCGATCCGCCCAACGCCACTCATCCATGGGCGATTCACGACATGAATCGCCCACAACCGCCAGTGGTCACCCCGGGTGCCGCCACACAACCGGGCCGCGCCCCATCGGATGCGCGCATCTTGTTCGATGGCACCCAAGGCAGTCTTGACCTTTGGGAAGCTGATAAAAATCCTGCTGAACTCACCAAGTGGATCATCAAGGACGGCGCGCTGCAATGCGTTCCCAAATCGGGTTACATCCGCACCAAAGAATCCTTCGGCGATTGCCAACTTCACATCGAATGGGCGACCCAGGCCACGCCTGAAGGTGCCGGTCAAGGGCGCGGCAACAGCGGCATTTTCCTCATGGGCCAACCCGAGATTCAAGTGTTAGACAATTACCGCAATCCGAGCTACCCCGATGGCATGGCCGGATCGCTCTATGGCGTCAATCCGCCCCACGTCAACGCCCTACGCGCGCCAGGTGAGTGGCAAGTCTATGACATCATTTTTCGGCGTCCGATTTTCAAAGACGGAAAAATGCTCGAGAGTGGGCACATCACCGTGATGCTCAACGGAGTGGTGGTGCAGGACGCTACGCCGTTAGAAGGCGGTGGCGGCCACAAGAACCGCACCAGCGATCAACCGCTCGCTGAAAAAGGGCCGCTCAAACTTCAAGATCACGGGAACCCAGTGCGTTATCGCAACATCTGGCTGCGCCAGCTTCCCGCGCGCGCCGCAGACGGCGGGGACATGGGCGTCATGTCACCCGAGGCCGCCACGGCCAAGAAACTGGAAATCGCCACGGCCATCCGCAGCGATGCGGCTAAGCTCAAAGGACTTGCGAAACTTCGCCGCTCGATGGAATCGCTTTGTTATGAGGTGAACGCCGACACCGTCACCGAAGTGCAAACCGGCATCGAAAGCTGGATCTCCCAAATCAAGAAAATCCCCGCCAATCAAATGGAGCCCAAAAAAGGTGAGGTCTTGGAAATGCGCGACGCCGTCAACTATCTCACCAGTTTCAAGTTTCTTCCCGCCGAGTTTTCGGGGAAACTTGAAATCGAGAAAATCGTCAGTGACTGTGGCTGGGCGGAAAAGAAATAGTCCATCGCGAGTAGAGATGGGTGGCGAGTACCGGCGCGTTCGGCGAAATCCGATCTAGCAAAACCCGGGATGCGACAAAACGGGGCTTTTCATTCAGCACCGGAGCAAGTCCAATGGGGTGGTCAACCTTTGAGCGACGCGCGATGCATCCTGGGTGATTTCGGAAATGATTCGGATTCCCCCCGCTCTCACACATCATCCAGAAAACTGCCTGTTCTATGCCCGTTGCCGCCCATTCCGCGCCTGTTGGTTTCCAACAATCCGTCGATACCGATATCGTGATCACCGGGGTGGGCATCATCACGGCCATGGGCCACGGGTGGCAGGCCAATGCCGATGGGTTTCGTGCCGGACGAGTGGCGATCAGGCCCGTCACGGTCTTTGATGTGACGCGCCAGGCGGCTCACATCGCCGCTGAAGTCGATCTCCCCGCCACCCTGCCCGCAAACTCACTAGGTGCCGCACCAGTCCGACGCCT
>JBDLWH010000011.1:0-3097 GCA_039804325.1 Verrucomicrobiota bacterium | reverse complement strand
AACATCATGCATACTCAAACGAACGATCATAAAGGGAGCGACCATTGCCATCGCCAGGGAAAATTGCTGCTAGTGGGCATCGGTCCGGGCAGTGTGGCGGATCGTACCCACCGCGCAGAGGACGCGATCCGCGCCAGCGATGTGGTGGTTGGATACAAGCTCTATCTGGAGCACATTCGCGATCTAACTGTCGGCAAGGAACTCATTGCCACGGGGATGATGCAGGAGATTGCACGTTGCCGCATCGCGCTAGAGCGGGCGATGGCTGGTGCGACGGTGGCGTTCATTTCCTCGGGAGACGCGGGGGTTTATGGGATGGCGGGATTGGCCATGGAGATGGCAGCGGCACACGGGTGGCAGGTGCCCATCGAAGTGATTCCTGGGGTTTCAGCGGCCAACTCCGCCGCCGCCATGATGGGCGCACCATTGATGCTAGATTACGCGTGTCTGAGTTTAAGTGATCTACTCATGCCATGGGCTACCATCGTGCGTCGCATCAGCGCTCTAGCATCAGCGGATATGGTGGTGGCGCTCTATAATCCGAAAAGCACCAAGCGGGTCCATCAGATTGAACAGGTGGCGTCAATCCTGCTCGACCATCGGCCTGCGAGCACGCCAGTGGGCATTGCGACGGCTGTAGGCTCCGCCGACGAATCGTTAGTGATGTCGGATCTCGGGAGCTTTTTGCACGAAGACATCACCATGCGCAGCATCGTCATCGTTGGAAATAGCACGTCAGCGGTGTTAGGTGGTTGGTTTGTCACACCTCGGGGGTATCAGATATGATTTTGTTATTTGGTGGGACCAGCGATACGGCGGGCGCGGCGGAAACCATAGCCGACGCGGGCTATCGCGTGCTCGTCTCGACGGCCACGGAAGCAGCGCTCGCCTGTGGAAACCGTCCCGGCATCACGCGCCGCCATGGCCGATTGGATATTGGCCAGATGTGCGAACTCATCGTGGCGGAGGGGATTCGTGCGGTCGTTGATGTGAGTCACCCGTATGCTAGCGAGCTACACAGCACCGTAGCGGCTGCCGCGAAGCTAACGGAAATTCCCTATCTGCGATTTAATCGTCCTAGCAGCAAGGTGGGGCTGCCGCCGGCCGCGCGCGACCACGACGAGGCTGCCGCTTTGGCGTTTGCGGTCGGGCGCCCGGTCTTGCTCACGACTGGCTCGCGCAATTTGTTACCATACATGCTAGAATCGAGGCGCAGCGGCATTCCCTTGTTAGCGCGGGTGCTCGACCACCCGGACTCGCACCAAGCATGTCAGGCGGCCGGGATGCGCCGCGACCAAGTCATCGTCGGTCGGGGGCCATTTTCGGTTGCGGCCAACCGTGCCTTGATTCGATGCCATGGCATCGGTGTTATCGTCACTAAGGACAGCGGTCGCGCGGGCGGCGTGGATGAAAAATTAGCAGCGGCGCAGCAGGAAGGATGTCAGGTTGTGTTAGTGGGACGACCAGCGAATTCGCCGATTGGTTACGCCTCCATGAGTGATCTGCTCCACGATCTTGATGCACAGCTGAGCAGCGTGCCCGTGTTAGCCTTAGATCTTGAAAGCGTGTTAGTGCCAGAGATTTGGGTGGCGGTGGCTGAGGCGACGGGACTATCGGAGTTGGCCATGACCACTCGTGATATCCCTGACTACGCCGAGTTGATGCGCATGCGCATCGATCGATGCCGCACCCACGGGATCACATTACCTATCATTCAGAACATAGTCGCTACGCTAGAACCGCTCGCCGGAGCGACAGAATTTCTAATGGCCGCTAGAAAACATGCTGATTTGATAGTGATATCAGACACCTTTATTGAGTTGGTGCGCCCATTACTGCATAAACTCGGTGATCCGGCATTGTTCTGTAACAAACTTGAGACTGACGCGCAATCCTTCATCTCCACGTGGACCATGCGCCCGGGCGGTAAGCGCGCAGGCGTCGAGAATTTGCGGCGTCGTGGGCGGGTAGTGATCGCGGCAGGCGATTCGTTCAATGACCTGCCCATGCTTGAGGTGGCCAACGCGGGCTATTTATTTCGTCCCGCACCGAAGCTATGTGATCGCGGGGCACCATTTCCGGTTGTGTGGAGCTATGACGAGTTGTTCACTCGTTGTTTTGCAAGCTCTATCGATTCATCCGCAGATACGATTTCCGAAATGCAACTCACACATCAATCATGATCAAGCACCCCACCGCAATCATCGTTATCGGCCATGGAACCTCATCTCGCGCCGGCGTCTCACAATTTTTTGATTGGGTTGCAACCATTCAATCACGGGACCCGGCAAGAACGTATTATGCAGGATTTATGGAATTGGCGGAGCCTAACATTGAGGATGCTATCGCTCAAGCTGTGCGCGATGGGCACCGGGATCTGCTTTGTCAACCCGTGTTATTGTTAGCTGCTGGGCACGCCAAGAATGACTTTCCCGCCATGATTCATCACATTGCCGCCAAGCATCATGGCGTCACCGTGCGCTACGGATCTCCCTTGCAACTCACCGCAGAAATCGTGGCGCTCTGTGCTCGACATGTGTGTGATGCCGCCGCCGGGTTAGATCTTAATCACTGCACCTTGCTGGTGGTCGGGCGCGGAACGAGCGACCCCGATGCGAACTCGAACGTTTCTAAACTCGCCCGCATGCTGGAAGAAGGTCTTGGGTTCGCGGCTTCAAGTGTTTGTTATTTCAGCACGACTCGCCCGCGCCTCGCTAACGGATTGGACCAGGTGGCGAGCCGCGCGGAGGGCCCCGTCGTCGTCTTTCCCTTCATCCTCTTCGCTGGATTTCTCGATTCGATGCTCACCACGGAGCTGGTCCGGGTGCAGGCATGCTACCCAGCGGTCAAATTTGTGAGGTCGGCCCCATTTGGCGCGGCCCCAGGGTTTGCTGAGGCATTCATTGATCGAACCCAACAATCACTGGAGGGCGGCGCAGAGATGCCATGCCTCCTATGCAAATACCGCTCCCCCATGCCCGGGTGGGAGCACGAGGTCGCCCTGCCTCCTGCGTCGAGCCATCATCATAGCCATCATGGGCACGATCACGGGCACGATAATGGGCACGATCATGGGCACGATCACGGGCACGATCCC
>JBDLWH010000010.1:0-7246 GCA_039804325.1 Verrucomicrobiota bacterium | reverse complement strand
CTTGGGTGCGGCGGGTTGGGGTGCGGCGGGTTGGTTGGGGGCGGCGGGTTTTTGGGGTGCGGCGGGTTTTGGGGGTGCGGCGGGTTTTTGGGGTGCGGTTTTGGGAGAGGGGGGATTTTCGAGGTCGATGCCAAAGACGTCGGCGAGTTTTGACGGGTCGAGGGAGCGGCGGCGACTGGTGGGTTGGGACGACGAGGCGAGGGTGCTATGGGATGCGGCGGCTGCGGAAATGAGATCGTTGTGATCGACGCCGCGGAGTTTGAAAAGGAGTTCGGGCTGGGAATCGAGGCGTGCCCCGACGCCATAGAGGACGGCGGCGACGTGTTTGCACATGACGGCCCAGTCTGGGCAGGAACAATTGAGTTTGATCTCCTTGGGTTTCGGGAAAAGTCCGTCGTTAGGATCGGTGACGATCGCCATGATTTCGTCGGAGATTTTCCCTTGAAGCAGTTCGATGAGCGAACCGATTTTCCCTTGGCAGCGTGCCTGGATGGCTTTCCATTTGGGTGCGGACAGCGGAGTGATGGTGATGGTTTCCTCGTAGAGTTCGGAGCCTTGGACCAAGGCCGTGACGGTGCCGGGTGCGATCGAGAGATGGAGGACCGAGCCGTTGCGCACGTAGGTGCGGCCGCGCGGTAGGCGGTTTTCGTAATCGCTGAACGTTTCGAGATGCTTGCACCACGCATGCCCCCAGAAACTGGTGGCTATTTTCGTGCGGTGGGTGAGTTCTCCTAGCGGTTCGATAGTGCGACCTTTTTTTTCAAGGGCCTTGATTTTTTTTTGTCCCTGGACTTTGCGTTGGGCGACAGGGACGTAGGGTTTGTAAAAAAAGCGGCTCATGATGGGGATGATGTTTTGGTGAGATCGAGGCGGATGAAGTCGAGCAACTCGGCGTTGTTCATTTCGGTGAGGGATTTTTCCTTGCCGCCCATGAGGATGGCGTCGGCGGTATCTTGTTTATCCGTGATGAGCGCGTCGATTTTTTCTTCGAGGGTGCCCGAGGTGATGAATTTGTGGACGAGGACATTGCGTTGTTGGCCGATGCGGAAGGCGCGGTCGGTTGCTTGGTTTTCCACGGCGGGGTTCCACCAGCGGTCGAAGTGGATGACATGGGTGGCGGCCGTCAGGTTGAGGCCAGTGCCGCCAGCCTTGAGCGAGAGGACAAAAAATGGTGGCCCGTCATCGCGTTGGAAGGTTTGCACCATGTTTTGGCGCTCTTTGACGGCGGTGCCACCGTGGAGGATGAGGCCGCGGCGGCCAAAGACGGCAGAGAGACAGGATTCTAACGGGTCTGTCATTTCGCGGAACTGGGTGAAGACGAGCGCTTTTTCGCCGCGCGAGGCAATTTCTTCGCAGAGAGCGGCTAGGCGGATGAATTTGGCGCTGTGGGTGGGCTCGTAGTGACCGGATTTGGTGAGTTGGTCGGGGTGGTTGCAGATTTGCTTGAAGCGCATCAGATAGGCTAGGACGAGGCCGCGTCGTTCGATGCCGGTGGTGGTTTCTAGGGCTTTGGCGAGGGAATGCGCGCTTTGCTGATAGAGTTTAGCCTGGGCGGTAGTGAGTCCGCAGAAGACCTTCATTTCGGTTTTGTCGGGAAGGTCAGAGATGATGGATTTATCGGTTTTGAGACGTCGCAAGATATAGGGGGCGACGAGGCTGCGCAGGGGCGCGTAGTGGGATGCATTGTCGCGGGTGATTTGTTTGACGAAGGCGGCGAATTGGCTGGAGCTGCCTAACAACCCCGGATTGATGAAGTCAAAGAGTGACCAGAGATCGCCGAGGTGGTTTTCGACCGGGGTGCCCGTGAGGGCCATGCGGGCATCCGCCTGAAGTTTGCGCACGGCTTTGCTCTGGCGTGCGGCGTGGTTTTTGATGGCCTGCGCTTCGTCGATGATGATCCAGCCCCAGCGGGTGGTGGCGGGCCAATCGAGGCGGGCGACCATGCCGTAGGTCGTGATGACGAGGTCGGTGGCGGCGAGTTGGGATGCGGTCGGGGCGGACGTGTCGCCCTCGGAGCGATGGGCGATATGGAGGCGCAGGGTGGGGGCGAAGTGGGCGGCTTCGCGCTGCCAGTTGCCAATGAGTGAGGCCGGTACGACGAGCAAACTTGGCGGGCTGTCTGGCAATTCTTGTTGTTTTCGAAGCAGAACGGCGAGAACTTGCATGGTTTTGCCAAGACCCATGTCGTCGGCGAGGCAGGCACCGAGACCGGCGCGGGCGCAGAACCAGAGCCAATCGAGGCCGCGTGCTTGATAGGGGCGCAGGGTGGCGCGCAAGGTGGACGGCGGGGTGGCGAGATCGGGGGTGGTGAGGCGGCGCAGCGATTCTTCGAGTTGTTTTCCGGGCTGGGCGAAGGCCCATTCTCGGTGCTCTTCGAGTTCCTCGGCATCTTTGAGATTAGCGGGTGCTCCGGCTAACAGACGCATGCCTTCGATGAAAGAAACTCCCTTGCTGGCATCGATGGATTTCCAGTGATCGAGGGCTTGCTCGAGTTTTTCGCGGTCCACTTCGATCCATTGGCCGCGAAACAGGACGAGGCCGTCTTCGCCTAACAGCAGGTTGCGGATTTCCTGGGCGCTGAGTTTGTGGCCATCGACGACCACCTCGAGTTTGAAATCGAGTAACGCGTTGAGGCCGCAGGAGGCACCGTTTTTTTCGCCGATGGTTGCAGCGACTTGTGGACGATTTCCGCGTTTTTTCCACCAATTGGGCAGTCGTACGAGCAGGCCGGCATCCTCGTAAGCTGGGATGTGGCGCAGGAATTCGTAGGCGTCTTGAGGCGACCAAGCGAGCGGGTGGAAGACATCGCCGGAGTCCACCAAAGAGGCCATGAGCGGGCAGGATTGCGCGGCGGCGTGCAGCGGGGTGAGCAGCTTGAGCAGGGCGGGTTTGTTGCGAGAGCCGTTGAATTCCTGAAGTGCCTTACCGAGTGGTAGTTGGGTGAGTCGTCCCGATTGCGAAAGGCCTGAGGCGTAGGTGGCCATGAAGGCGAATGGACACTCAGCGTCGTCTTTGTTTTCAGCTAAATGCAAGGTCACTCGACCGACGCGCGACCAGGCGGGGGCGTGGCGTAACAGGAAAGCCGCGATGGTTTTCTCGCGAGTCATCTGGGCGCGAGTCCAATCAGCGAGGCGATCCCAGAGGAGGCGTAATGTGATAGGCGAGAGGTATTCCGCGCCGCGCATCGGGGGGGCGTTGAGCGTCCACGTGGCGAGGGTGGCGTCATCGGGAGGTCGGAGATCGGGGGTTTCGTCGCTGCCATCCGGGATTTGACAGAGGGCGCGGATGAAGTGGTCCGCCACAGATTTCCAAAACAGGCATGGCGCGTCGGCACCGGTTTCGGCGACTTTGCCACCGAGGGCCATGAGGCCGGCGCATTCGCTCTCCGAAAAAGCCTTCCACACGGCGCATTGCGGGTTCTCACAAACGACAACGCCCAGCGGGGTGAATCCAAACGAACCGAGTGCAACAGGTGACGAGGAAAGAGATTTCGGGGTGGCGGCCATGACGAGCAACTCTTGTAGGCGCAGTGCCCAAAATGTCACTTGTTTTGACATCCTCCATCGAGCCGCCCCGAGCAGCTGACCATGGAAAACTCAGCAAGCAGTGCCCGAAACTTCCACGACGGCAGGTGGGTTATCATGGGAAGATGCGATATTTCTGCTTGCGCTTAGTTAAGCGGGGGCTTAATTAAGCGCAGCCATGGCCATTAAGCATACCCAACCAGAGCAGGTCGTTGCGATCTACAAGTGTCTGTGCGACGTCAATCGTCTGCGGATCATCAATCTGTTACGTGGGGGGCGTCAGTGCGTTTGTGTGATGGAGCAGGTGTTGGGCATCGGCTCGGTGAGGACATCCCAACAACTTTCGTATTTGCGTCGTCACGCGATGGTGGAAGTGGAGGTCTGCGGCACATGGCGGGTGTATTCGTTGCCGGCAGATCCCAGTCCAGAACTGGCGGCCAACCTCGCCTGCCTGCAGGACTGCATTTTTGAAGGTAAAGTATTCCGGGAGGATGTCGCTAGACTGAAGAAAATAAGCCGGAATTCATGCGGCCCGAAACCTTTCTAACCAACTACTACTATTTATGTTTACGCCCCCATTACCCACCGTTTTGATCCTGTGCACAGGAAATTCGTGCCGTAGCCATTTAGCGGAAGGCATTTTGCGCCAAGCTGCCGATGGGTTGCTAGATGTACGGAGTGCCGGGTCGAATCCTGCGGGTTACGTCCATCCGCTAGCGATCCAGGCGATGGCCGAAATCGGCATTGATATTTCCGGCCACCACAGCAAGCACATGGACGAGTTTCTCCAACAGGATGTGGAAACTGTTATTACTGTTTGCGGCAATGCCGACCAGGCTTGCCCGATGTTCCCCGGTCAATTGAACCGCCATCACTGGGGTTTCGACGATCCTGCCCATGCACCTGGCGACGAAGAGGAACAACTCGTCGTTTTCCGCCGGGTACGCGACGAAATCAAAAGGGTTTTCGAGGTCTATGCCGATGGTCGTCGTGACGAGGCGAAGGCGATGCAGGCAGCCGTTCGGACGATTGAAGCCAAGGGCAGCAAATGAACTGAAACTTCACACGATGATTGATTCCATCAAAACCGCTCTTCAGGCGGGCAGTTCGGGTGCGGTTACCCTGCCACTGGCATTTCAGCTGGGCCTGCAAGCGCCGTGGCCAGCGCCTGTAGCACGCTGCCGGCGATGGTCTCTATCTGCTAGCTGTGTTTTAACTACTATCTCAAACCATGAAAACGATTCAAGTCTATGATCCTCCCATGTGCTGCTCGACCGGAATCTGCGGCACCGATGTCGATGCCGATCTTGTCAGCTTTGCGGCCATGCTCGCGCAACTGGCTCAGTACGGCATCCAGATCGAACGCTATAATCTGGCCCAAACACCCATGGCTTTTGTGAAAAACCCAACCGTTAAAGCTCTGTTGGAAAAGGATGGGACCGAGGGGCTGCCGCTCATTTTCTGGGATGGCGAGGTGTATCTCAAAGGCCGCTACCCGACCAAGACCGAACGTCCGGATTGGATCCGTGCGGCTCATGCAAATGAGGAGGTGGCACCATGAATCTGCCTATCTATCAAACCGATCTAGCCACCGCCACCCGTTATCTGTTTTTCACCGGCAAAGGCGGCGTGGGTAAAACCTCGCTGTCCTGTGCCACGGCGTTGCAACTCGCTGAGGCCGGCAAACGTGTGTTACTGGTCAGCACCGACCCGGCATCCAATCTGGATGAAGTGCTGGAAACCCACTTGACCAACGCGCCCACAGCCATTGTCGGCGCGCCAGGCCTTGACGCGATGAACATCGACCCGGTCGAGGCGGCCGCCGCTTATCGCGAACGCCTGATCGGTCCGATGCGCGGCCTGCTGCCGGAGGCGGCCTTGCGGAACATGGAGGAACAACTCTCGGGATCCTGCACGGTGGAAATCGCTGCCTTTGATGAGTTCACCGCTCTGATCGGAGATCCAGAGGCGGCGAAAAACTACGACCATGTCGTTTTCGATACCGCGCCAACCGGTCATACGCTGCGACTGATGAGTCTAGCCAAAGCGTGGGACCAGTTTCTGGACACCAGCACCAGTGGCAGTTCGTGCCTAGGGCCCCTCGCTGGGCTGGATAAACAACGCGCTATTTATGAGGCCACCGTTCATACGCTGGCTGATGCCACTGCGACGACGCTGGTGCTGGTGAGCCGTCCCCAATCCGCCGCGCTCAATGAGGCGCAGCGCACCTCGGGCGAATTGCGGGCGCTGGGGGTCAGCAATCAGTGCCTTGTCATCAACGGGGTTTTTGAAACTCAATGCCCGGAAGATGTCACAGCCCTCGCGTTACAGCGCCGTGGCATGGCAGCCATCAAGGCGGCCGACGCCTTTATCAACAGCCTACCGACGTCCATTGTGCCGCTGCGGCCGATAAATATCCTTGGCGTCCAAGGCTTGCGATTGCTGTTAGCTCGTGGGTCATCCGCCATCGCAAAACCCCTGCCTAACGGCTGGAGCCCGCCGGAAATGCAGCGACTGGAGGATCTTGTCGCAGACATCGAGCGCCAGGGCCACGGCGTGATCATGACCATGGGCAAAGGCGGCGTGGGTAAAACCACGGTGGCCGCTGCCATCGCCGTGATGCTGGCAAAGCGCGGTCATTCCGTCCATCTCAGCACTACCGATCCCGCTGCGCATGTGGCCCAGACCCTGGCGGGCCAGGTGGCCGGGCTCACGCTCAGCAAGATCGATCCCGCCACGGAGACCGCCGCCTATCAGGAGGAAGTGATGACGGCCCAAGGTGCCGCGATGGATGCGGCCGGGCGTAGTTTGCTAGAAGAGGATCTGCGTTCCCCATGCACCGAGGAGATTGCCGTGTTCCGCGCCTTTGCCCGTGAGGTAGGGCAAGGAGCAAATCGCTTTGTGGTGCTCGATACCGCGCCCACCGGCCATACTTTGCTCCTGCTCGATGCCAGCGAGGCCTATCAACGCGAGTTAGAGCGACAGGCCCGCAGCACCCAACCGGAGGAAGTGCTTAAACTGCTGGAACGCCTGCGAGATCCGGCGTTCACCCGCATCCTGCTGGTCACCCTGCCCGAAGCCACGCCGGTCCACGAGGCCGCCGATTTGCAGGATGACCTGCGCCGGGCACGCATCGAACCCTTTGCCTGGGTCATCAATCAAAGCCTACTCCACAGTGGTTCCTGTGATCCCCTGCTGCAAGGGCGCGAAGCATCCGAGCGCCGCTACCTGACCGAGGTGGTGGCAAAGCACGCCACCCGCACCGCCTGGCTGCCTTGGCAGTCGGAGGAACCCACCGGCCCGGAGGCTTTGGCGCGCTTGGCCGTTTCAACTCTCAAACCCGTAATTTCATGAAATCTAACACCTTGCTACCCACAACCCCCAAGCGCCTGAATTTTTTCGAGCGCTATCTATCACTATGGGTACTCGTTTGCATGATCGTCGGTGTGGCGCTTGGCAAACTGCTGCCGGATTTTGTCGCTAGCCTGAGTAAGCTGGAATTTGGTCAAGGCTCACAGGTTAACATCCCCATCGCCGTGCTCATTTGGCTGATGATCTTCCCGATGATGCTCAAAATTGATTTTGGTTCGTTAGGTGGTATCGCGAAGAAACCCAAAGGGCTCTTCATCACCCTGTTCGTGAACTGGTTGGTGAAACCCTTCAGCATGGCATTCCTCGCATGGGTCTTCCTGCAACATGTGTTTGCCGGCTGGGTCGAGCCG
>JBDLWH010000009.1:0-13142 GCA_039804325.1 Verrucomicrobiota bacterium | reverse complement strand
ATTGAGAGGTCGGGAAAGACCTCGGCGAAGCGGATCATGTGCCGCAGATTCTTGCCGCTGAAGCCATCACCGAATTCCTCGGCCAATTGTCTCCCCACTGCGGAGACAATTTCCTTTCCGTAAGCAGCCCGTTTTCCATCGTTCCTTCGTCCGGCTGGTTTTGGCGGGTGGCGGTGTAGTTGGTGCTCATGGGATTTCAGGAAGCGCGGGCGATGGTCATGGCGGGTTGGATGTGGGCGGTGAGCTTCTGCTGGTCTTTGGCGAGGGCGCGGAAGTCGCACTCGACTTGGATGCCGTGCCAGAATTCCGCAGATTGGCCGAAGAATGCTCCAAATCGGATGGACATCGCGGGCGTGATGGAACGGCGGGCGTGGATGATCTCGTTGATGGCGCGGGGCGCGACTCCGATGGCGCGGGCCATGGCGTTTTGGGAAATGCCCATGGGATTCAAGTATTCCTCCAACAGGATCTCGCCGGGTGTGATGGGTGGATTCATGGGTATAACGTATCGCGTTATAGGGGTGCGTCAATGGTAATCACAAAGGGTGACCTCGGACGGGCCATGTTCGGTCCAAGCGAAGACGATTCGCCACTGGTCGTTAATGCGGATGGAGTGGTAGCCCGCCAGATTTCCCTTCAAGGATTCGAGCCGATTTCCGGGAGGGACTGCAAGATCCTGGAGCACCCGTGCCCGGTTCATTTGGATCAGTTTGCGCAATGCCACGCGAGCGATCGCAGTGAATCGGCGATTGGTTTCTCGCTGGAACAGCTCTTGAGTGTCCTTGTCGGCAAAGGATTGAATCATGGTCTTGGCTTGGGAATGGAAGCTAGCAGTTTACCGGCGTCGGGGAAGCGGTCTTTGTTTGGCATTTTTCCGGCTTTGGTTTGACGGCTTTCATGGAGGAAACATGAAGGTTTTCGTGAGATTGAGACAGCATTTTCCGGGCATTTGCGGGATTCAATTTGAGGCTCTTGACGATGTTGGCGGAAGAAACCGTCATGTTGGTCAGCACCGACGCGGCCGTTGCAAGACCACCGTGGGTCTCGAAACCCCGCCGGATTTGCCGCTCGTGCGAGGGGATCGCATCCACCTGCAGCAGGTTCTGCTCAACCGCCACCTCAACGGAATGGGTGCCCTTGGTCGGAACACCGATCACCGCCCGCAAGCCTAAGCGCCTAAACTAAAGACTATGGCAATGCGTCCGACTTTTCTGTCACCATCACGGCGTGCAGGAAACCCCGTCCCTCATCGCCGTCATCGACGACGACGAAAGCATGTGCCAGGCATTGAGCCGCCTGTTGCACTTGGCGGGTTATGACGTGAAATCCTATTTCTCCGCCGAGTCGTTCCTTGACGATCCGGCTCATGCCCGCACGTGCTTTGTTGTCGCGGACATCCAACTTCGCGGCATGTCGGGCTTTGACCTCCAACGGCGACTCCAGCAGGAGCTTCCCGGTTTACCTGTCGCCCTCATCACGGCCCATGATGAGGGGGCCACCCGGACCCAGGCCCGCGATTCAGGCTGCGTCGCCTACTTCCGAAAACCCTTTCCCACCCGCGGACTGTTGGATGCCATTCGTTCCGCCCTGGCCCAGCCATCCCCTCCATCAAATCTACCCCCGGCTCACACTGCGGGAGAGCCAAAACACCAGGCATCACCCGGTCCAATCGAACGGACGAGAGAATGATGGACGTTATTATCACCATGAATACCACTCACCCATTCACCAACGTCACGACCACTCTGGCGCGCTACGCCGGAATGCTCGCCATGGCGGCACCATGGATCGCCATGCTTGAATCGATCACGCCGTGTGGCGCGCAGGAAAATGCTGCCGCTGCGTTTGAATCGGGCGTGCTTCTCCCTGCCTCCGACCTATTGCCAGCCGACTTGCTGCAAGGTTCCTCATACCGGGTGCGTGATGAGGTCGTAACCGACGGCTACATGGCTCATTTCCAGATTGACAGTGATTTCGGTGGGTTCGATGCCATCGGCGTGCCGCAAGCAAATCGCCGAATCGTGGAGGCGCAAGCCATCCGCAAACTGGTGGAAACCAGCAAAAGCGATCTCTTCGCGGAAGGCATGACTCAGGCGGAACTCGCCCTGCGCGATAAGAAATCTCTCGCTGCGATGGGCGTCGCCGACGCGCAGATCAAGCGTTTCCAAATTCAACCCGCGCTGAGCACCACCCGCCGCCACCGCATCGTGCTGGCAATGGAAGCCATGCCCAAGGCCAATGGCCGTGGCGAAATGATCAGACTGGCCAATGCCTGCACCACTCCCGAGGAGGAGGATTTCCTGATCGGCGCGCTCGCCATACTTGCGGAACGACAAACCACCGGAGCGGCGGATTATATCGCGCTCAAGGTGATTGGCCGACTTCCTGGTGCGACCAATGCCACCGGGGAGTTGCATGTGCCCGCTCCGGTAGATCATGTGACATGGACCGAAGGAGTGGCCGATTTTGCCCGGCGCGACGACCTCGGTGCCGCGCCCAAGGTGCTCCTGCATACCGGCACGCTGTCACCTGCTGTATCCGTCGGCCTGACCGCAGCCGGCTGGAAGATCGTCGCCGTCGCATATCCCGCCCACTGACATGATGTCCTATCAGAAAGATCAATTCGTGAACCACCACCACGAAACCGTTGCGCTCCTCATGGTTCCTGCTGGCGATCACTGTCGTCGGTTCGACCAATCCACCAGCGCAAGCATCCCCGAAGCAACGTAAATTCCTAGCAATATCCCCTTATGAAAGTCTATCATTCCATTGTCCTCATCGGTCTCTCTGCCTGCGCCCATGCAGGCACCAGCATCCCTAACGTCACTAACCCATCTCCCGTCGCCGCCGATGCATGGGAGTTCCGCCTCGGTCTTCCTGGCTGGATGTCGGGTCTCAAAGGCGATGCCGGAGTGCTCGGCAAGGTGACTTCGGTGGATGCTTCGTGTTTTAGCGACATCGTTCCAGTGATCGACATGGTGGCCACCTTGAGCTTCGAGGCCCGCAAAGGACGCTGGGGAATACTGACGAGCGGTATTTATATGGACCTCTCCGACGTTGCGTCCCCGCAGGGGCCGCTGGTGGACGAAGTACATTTGCAGTTAAAGCAGTTATTGCTAGACGGAGCCGTTAGTTATGCCGTGGTTGACAATGAGCGCGGCTCGCTGGAATTGCTTGCCGGTGCCCGCTACAACTATATCTACAGCGATCTTTCCATCGTTGCCGGAAATACCACCTTCGCCAGCGATGGTTCGAAGTCATGGATCGATCCCTATGTTGGCTTGCTAGGCCGCGCCAAACTCACCGAATCCATCGCCATAGTCGGCAAGGGGGACATCGGCGGCTTCGACGTCGGATCCTCGCTCACATGGCAACTTTATGGCGGCATCGAATGCCAACTCGCCAAGAGCTGTTATCTCGGCGCAGGCTATCGCTATCTGAGCGTGGACTACACCTCCGGCGGCTTTACCTACGATATGGCCACCAGCGGCCCTCAGATCGAGCTGGGCTTTAATTTCTAACTAGACCCCCCTCCCCCCGATCCGGCCACCGGCTTTTCCAACGGTCTTCACCACCAAAGAAATTCATGACTATCAAATTCCTAGCAATTATCGCTGTCTGTACGCTTTCCGCCTGTGAGAAAAAACAGGACGCGGCTCTGGCAGCTCCCCTGCCAGCGACCACCGTGCCAGCCGTCACGCCCAACCCGGAGTTTCGCAAGTTGCTAGGAAAGTGGCAGCGGCCAGACGGCGGTTACGTCCTCGAAATCAAGACCGTGGACGAACTGGGAGGCAAGCTGGAAGCCACCTACTTCAACCCGCAGCCGATCAACGTTTCCAAGGCCCTGGCCACGCAGGATGGTACTTCCACCAAGGTGTTCATCGAACTGCGTGCCCCCAATTACCCCGGATCCACCTATACTCTGGTCTTTGATCCGGCGGCCGACCAACTCAAGGGCATCTATTTCCAGGCTGCCCTCCATCAGCAATTCGAGGTGTCTTTCCAACGCTTGAAATGACCGCCACCAAGTCCGGCATCCGAGATCCCTATCACCCCAGCCGATGCAGCCTAACCAAACAGTAGGGACACACCCGCCGATCATTCCGCCCGCGCCGGTGGACAAATATGACGCGCCGGCATGGCTCGGCAAGCAGGCCCGGCGGCGTTTCCATGCCATGGCCAAGCCAACAGGGTCCGCCTGCAACCTCGACTGTGTCTATTGTTACTATCTGAGCAAGCAGACCCTGCCTAACGGGCCAGGCGCTGGCCGCATGTCCGACGCAACACTCGAACTTTACATCCGCCAATACATCGAAGGCGTCACCGGTGACGAAGTCGTATTCTCCTGGCAGGGCGGCGAACCGACGCTCCTCGGCGTGGATTTCTTCCGCAAGGTCGTCGCGCTGGAAAAAAAATACGCCAAGCCCGGCCAGCGGATCGAAAACGATTTGCAGACCAACGGCACGTTGCTTGACGAGGAATGGTGTGACTTCCTCAAGGCCAACCGCTTCCTTGTGGGGCTCAGTATCGATGGCCCTCGCGAATTGCATGACCGGTATCGGGTTACCAAGGGCGGCGCTCCCACTTTCGACAAGGTCTTTGCCGCTGCCAAGATGCTCAAGCGTCATGGCGTGCGCTTCAACACCCTCACCTGTGTCAACCGCTTCAATGCCCGCCACCCTATCGATATCTATCGGTTCCTTCGAGACGAGGTCGGCTCAACTTACATGCAGTTCATCCCCATCGTAGAGTATCGCGGCTTCGAGCACATCGCTCCTCAATTCTGGGACGCTGCCGCTTTACCCAGAGACGGCGATCCCCAGGCCCGCCCCGGCCACCCTGATTCCATTGTCACGGACTGATCGGTGGACCCGGACGATTGGGGGTATTTCCTGTGCCGGATGTTCGACCGCTGGCGAAGCAAGGACGTCGGCAAAATCCTCGTCAATCATTTTGAAACGCTGGTGGCCCAACACCTCGGACTACCCTCGCAAATCTGCATCTACGGCGAAATCTGCGGCAAGGGCATCGCCGTGGAAAACGATGGCTCGGTCTATGCCTGCGATCACTATGTGTATCCGGAATATCGGCTGGGGAATCTAGCTGATAAACCCCTCGGCGACCTGGCCTTCACCCGTGCCCAGGTGAAGTTCGGCTATGCCAAAAGCGAATCCCTGCCGCAGGCATGCCGTGATTGTTCGTACCTAACCGACTGCTGGGGAGAGTGCCCTAAAAACCGAATCCTGCGCACGGCCAGCGGCGAGCCCGGCCTCAACTACCTATGTCGCGGCCTCAAGACGTTTTTAAAACACGCCACTCCCCATGTCGAGCGCATCGCATCGCACTTGCGCAACCAATCACATACAAACCTTTGAACAGTATCAAACGGAGGGGTCAGAGATTGGGAGGGCAACACCTCCACCTCCTTTGCTCCTGTTCAAAATTAAAATCTAATCTCCCTGCTAGAACAAACAGAACAGAAACAACAATATGAAGCTAAAACGATACATCAACGGCTTGTCGCTACTCACTGCGGCTGGAGCGCTGCTAGGTGCAGCTCTCCCAGCCCAGGCTGCGGCCAAGAAACCTAACATCCTCGTCATCTGGGGTGACGACATCGGCATCCAGAACATCAGCTATAACAACCATGGCATGATGGGCTATCAGACGCCCAACATTGACCGCATTGCCAAAGAAGGCGTAGCATTCACCGACTACTACGCACAGCAAAGTTGCACGGCGGGTCGTGCTGCCTTCATTGGCGGCTCTGTTCCCCTCCGCAACGGCATGACCAAGGTTGGACTGCCAGGCGCAAAGGAAGGTTGGCAATTGACCGACGTGACGATGGCCACTGTCCTCAAGAGCCAGGGCTACAGCACCGGTCAGTTCGGCAAAAACCACGAGGGCGACCGCGACGAACACCTGCCCACGATGCACGGCTTCGACGAGTTCCTCGGCAATCTTTATCACCTCAACGCCGAGGAAGAACCCGAGAATCTGGACTACCCAAAGAATCCCGAATTTCTCAAGAAATTCGGGCCTCGCGGCGTGCTGCATACCTGGACTGACGGCAAAGGCGGGCAGAAAATCGAGAACACCGGACCGCTCACCAAGAAGCGTATGGAGACCATTGATGATGAGACCGTGGCTGCCGCCAAGGACTTCATCACGCGCCAAGCCAAAGCCGGCCAACCGTTCTTCTGCTGGTGGAACGGCACGCGCATGCACTTCCGCACCCACGTGAAGGCGGAGCACAAAGGCATCTCCGGGCAGGATGAATACAGCGACGGCATGGTCGAACACGACATGCACGTCGGCGAACTGCTCAAGGTCATCGACGACCTCGGCCTCGCCGACAACACCATTGTCCAGTATTCCACCGACAACGGTCCGCACTACAACACTTGGCCCGATGCCGGCACGACCCCGTTCCACGGTGAGAAAAACTCGAACTGGGAAGGTGCCTACCGCGTCTCCTGCTTCGCACGCTGGCCTGGCCATTTCCCTGCGGGCACCTGGCTCAACGGCATCGCGGCTCATGAGGACTGGCTGCCCACGTTTGCCGCCGCCGCTGGCGCTCCGGACATCACTGAGAAGCTCCTCAAAGGCGTGGAACTCAACGGTCGCAAATACAAGAACCATCTGGATGGCTACAACCTGCTCGACTACTTGAGCGGCAAGACCAAAGAATCGCCGCGCAAAGAGTTCATCTATGTGAACGACATCTGCGAGATCATTGCCGTCCGCTACACCGACTGGAAAGTCACCTTCATGGAAAACCGGGAGAAGACATTGAAGATCTGGCTGGAGCCATTCGTCGAGCTGCGTTGCCCGACGATTGTCAACCTTCGCCGCGATCCCTTCGAGAAGGCCCAGGAAAACTCGAACACCTACTACGACTGGATGATTGACCGCATTTACATCATCACTCCAAGCGTTGCGCAGGTCGCCAAGTTCCTTACGACCTTGAAAGACTTCCCGCCAAGCCAGACACCGGGTTCGTTCAACCTGACGAAAATGCAGAAGCAAATGGAAGAAATGTCGAAGGGCAAGCCCGCCGGCGAATAACTTCGGAATCATAGAATCACCAAACTTAAAGGCCGCACCTGTTCCATCCGGGTGCGGCCCACTTCTCTCACCACACCACCCCGAACATGAGGACACTCTCCCGCCGTAAATTTATCGCCACCGGCACCGTCGCCAGTGCCACGCTTTGCATGACCGGAAAACTCTGCGCCGCCGAGCCCGGCAAGAAGACGTTCACCATCCTGCACACCAACGATCTTCACTCGAATCTCATCGGCATGGTGCCCGCCACCGATTACTCGCCGTTTGAACTCAACAATGACACCACTCGCGGCGGCTATGCGCGCCTGGCGACTTTGATCAAGCAGCGGCAGGCAGTGGGCAAGACTCTCGGACCGGTATTGATCCTCGACGGCGGAGATTACAGCATGGGCACCGCATTCGCAGCGGCCATCCGCGAGACCGGCAGCGAATTGCAACTGCTCTCCCTGATGGGTTGCGACGCCACCACTTTTGGCAACCACGAGTTCGACCTAGGCCCGGACGGCACGGCTCAGGCCATCGCGGTAGCCGCCAAGGCGGGCCGGGTGCCGGCGGTGGTTGTGTCGAATACCACCTTCACGGCGGATGACCCCAAGCTGGATGGTTTCAAGCGCCTGGAAAAAGACGGTGTGATTCGGCGCTACGTCGTCATCAAGCGCGGCGATTTGCGCTTTGGCATTTTCGGTGTGCTCGGCAAAGAGGCACAGTTCTATACGGCTGGTGCCGCCCCAGCCGAGTTCACCGATCCCATCGATACAGCCAAGGAGATGGTGAAGATTCTCCGCGACCAGGAGAAGGTGGATGTGGTCATTGCGTTAAGCCACGGTGGCATGACCAAGGGCGCGGACGGACGCTACGTGGACGGCGAGGATGCGCAATTGGCAAAGGCAGTGCCGGGCATTGACGTGGTCATCGGGTCGCACAGCCACACCGAACTGCATGAACCGGTCATCGTCAACGGTCGCACGCCCGTGGTGCAATCTGGCAAGTATGGCCAGAACCTCGGTGAACTGGTGATCTCCCTGAACGGCGAGAAGCTGACGGTGGATTCCTACAAGCTCATCCCGGTGGACGACTCGATCATGGGCGACAAAGCCATCGCCGCCGAGATTGAAAAGTTGAAAAAGACGGTCACCCAGGTCGCGTTTGCTTCGCGTGGCTACCGCATTGACCAGCCGCTGGCCATCGCGCCGCGGGACATTCCCAACACTTACAGCGACATCGCCGCGAGCACGCTGCTTGCGAACCTCTGCACCGACGCCTTCCGCAACGCCACCAAGGCGGACATCAGCTTTACCGCCAACGGCATGATGCGCTCCGGTTTGATCCGCGGGAAGACCGGCGTGCAAACCGTCTATGACGTGTTCGCCCTGGCCCCGCTCGGTGCCGGTGTGCTCGACCCCACAGCGGGCAGTACGCTCGTCACGGGATACTTCACCGGCCAGGAGATCAAGAACCTGCTAGAATTCTTCATGGTGGATAACCCGGCCCACCCCGGCGAATATTTCCCGCGCACGTCGGGCCTGCGGTTCCGCTATGACCCGTCGCGACCGAAGTTCGATGTCGTGACTGCCATCGAGCTGGGCGATCTTGACCGTGGTTACACGCCCATCGACATCACCGGCAAAGACGCGCGCCTCTACAGCATCTCGACCCCCTTGATGGTCGCCATGATTCTCGTGGCCATCCCGAAATACACCAAGGGCAAGCTCCAGCTTCAAGCCAAGAAAAAGAACGGCCAACCGCTCACCTCCAGAGTCGAGGCGCTTGACGATCCGCGCAACGACACGCCTGACCTGCTGGCTCCGGTGGGCGCACTGGATGACGCCAGTGTTGACACCAAGGAAAGGAACGGCGCGCTCCAGGAGATCAAGGAATGGCAGGCGATCATGGACCACCTGCGAACCCTACCCGCCAAGGCCGGCGAATTGCCCATCATCCCGGTCGATGAGCGAGCCAACGAAGTCCGGGCGATTAAAGTTGGCTGAGCGGGAATAATGATATACCGCCGCGCATGACAATTTGTGGAAAGGCTCTGACCGTTTTCCACAAAACATGAGGCGCGGCAGTATAGTGACCAAACCAACCATGTCCAACGAGCCACCGACAGAAACCCATACCACGTCTCGTGCCTTAAATGGAGGGCGCGAGTTCTGGCAGACGACGACTCCATTTGATCCCAAGCAGACATTGGATTCGTGGCAGACTCGCTACGAACTGGGCAAGGCACTGCGCGGACAGACGCCACGCGAATCGCATGCCACATGGGTGCCGGCGGCAAATCGCACGGACCCGGTGACGACGGTGCTGGCGAGTAATGTCGGGCGTGAGGAAAGTTTGATCCCGCTGCGCATGGGCCGCATGGCGGCGTCGCCGTTTGCGTTTTTACGCGGAGCCACCGCAGTCATGGCAGGAGATCTCGCCCACACGCCGGTCAGCGGGCATCAGGTCATGATTGATGGCGACGCGCATATCAATAACTTCGGTCTCTATGGCACCCCGCAGCGCGATGTGGTGATTGACATCAATGACTTCGACGAGGCCACCGTTGGGCCGTGGGAATGGGATTTGAAACGCTTGGTCGCCAGCGTGAACGTGGCTGGCCGCGAAAATGGTCTCACGGCTAAGGAGCGGAGTGCCGCGGTGATGCGGTGCGTCGCAGGGTATTCGATGAATGCCCGGCGACTGAGGAAACTCGGAATCCTGGAGACGTGGTCGCTCTTCGCCTATGCCGAGTTGGATAGGAACGCCGCGCTCAAAACGCTCGAAATTAAAGTTGATAACAAGTTCCGTGCGATTGTGGGGAAGGTCTTGAAGAAGGCTCTGCGCGCCCGCAACGACACGCTGTTGCCGAAGGTCGCCCGGCGCCAGCAAGACGGCGGCTGGAGGTTTGTCGAAGAACCGCCGATCCTGACGACTCTCGACGATGCCACCAAACAGAAGGTCGTCGCGTCGCTGGTCGAATACGCCGAGACGCTGCCACCCGAGTGCCGGTTCATGCTGCAGCGCTACGCGGTCGCGGATGTGTGCCATCGCGTCGTCGGCGTGGGAAGTGTCGGGCTGCGAGCGTATCTCGTCCTGCTGTTTGGCAACGGCGACAACGATCCACTTTTCCTGCAAGTCAAGGAAGCCGCCCCGCCGGCACTCGCCCCCTACCTGCCGACGGCGGATTTCCGCATCGACCACGAAGGACGCCGAGTCATCACGCTCGAGCGGTGCATGCAATCACTGGGCGATCCGCTGCTGGGCTACACGACCATTGATGGCCGTCACTTTTTCGTGCGCCAAATGAAAAATCTCAAGGCGTCAATGCCTATCGAGTTTCTCACCGGTGAGCCCTTCGAGTTCTGGGGCTGGGCATGCGGAGCCTTGCTGGCGCGAACACACGCTCGCACCGGTGACATCGCCCGCATCGCCGGCTACATCGGCAGCTCCGACACTTTCGCCACCGCGCTTGCTGGGTTCGCCGAAGCCTACGGCGACCAAACCCACCACGACCACGCGGCACTCGTCGCAGCCATTAGCACAGGACGTGTCAAGGCACTCCAGGAAGAATCGTAATCTGGGCATCGGCCGCCACGTTCAATACGGACATCCCAACAATGAGCACCCCCACCCCCACACCCACCGCAGCCGAACCGCTCATGCAGGAGCCGCCCGATTTCTCGCTGGTGCTCGGCGGGCCGCTCTATCAACTCTGGCGGCGCACCCATCTGTCCGGGGACGCTCTCGAAATGCTACGCCGCCGCGTCGTCGTGTTGGCCCTGCTGGCCTGGGTGCCGCTCCTGATGTTGTCGGTGGCCGAGGGCCACGCCTGGGGCGAAAATGTGAAACTGCCATTTCTCCATGACATCGAAATGCATGTGCGCTTGCTGCTTGCGTTGCCGCTGTTGATTGTGGCGGAACTGGTCGTCCATCAGCGGATGCGCACGGTAGTTAGCCAGTTCATTGAACGCGGCCTGATTTCAGACGCAACACGGACGCGGTTCGATGCCGCCATCGCTGCGGCGTTGCGACTGCGCAATTCTGTCACCGCGGAAATCGTGATGATTGCCTTGGTTTATGGGGTTGGGGTGCTGTTCGTCTGGCGTACGCAGGTCGCGCTGGATGTGTCGTGTTGGTATGGCATGGATGGAGGTGGAAAATTACACCCGTCGCTGGCCGGTTGGTGGATGGGCTGCGTAAGCCTGCCGATCTTTCAATTCCTGCTGCTGCGCTGGTATTTCCGCCTCTTTATCTGGGCTCGGTTCCTGTGGCAGGTGTCGCGTCTCAAACTGAACTTCATGCCGATGCATCCGGATCGCTGCGGCGGCCTGAACTTTCTGGCGTCGGTTAGTCAAGCGTTCGCGCCAGTGCTCGTCGCCCAAGGCGCGCTGCTCGCTGGCGTGATGGCTAACCGAATCTTTTTTGCGGGAGCGAAGCTGGTGGCCTTCAAGGTGGACATCATCGGGCTCGTGGCGGTGATGATCTTCGCCATCCTCGGGCCCTTGCTCGTGTTCCTGCCGCAACTTGCCGCCGCCAAACGCAAGGGCCTGCGCGAATACGGCTCCCTGGCGCAGCGGTATGCCCGCGAGTTCGACCACAAGTGGCTGCGCGGCGGCGCACCTGAGGACGAACCGCTGATGGGCAGTGCTGACATCCAATCGCTGGCCGATCTCGGCAACAGCTATGGGGTAGTCAAGGAAATGAGACTGGTGCCCTTCACCATGCCGACCGTGCTGCAACTCGCCATAACCACCTTACTCCCAGTCGCACCGTTGCTGCTGACGATGATCCCACTTGAAGAGCTGCTCGAACGGATGCTCAAGATTATATTCTAACATCATCGCAAACCCAATCAACCACTCTATTTCCTCCTGCTAAAACAAAAAACAGACCATGAACGCCACACCCATCAGTCACAGCATCCTCGCCACGCTAGCCATCACCAGCGGGGCGCTTTCCGCGCAGTCCGCCACCGCGGACGAGTCGGCAGCGGATCTCGCCAAGAAGCTCTCAAACCCCATCGCCGCGCTCATCAGCGTGCCCTTGCAGAACAACTTCCTTTTCAACGTCGGCCCAGGTGATGGCTTCCGCGAAACGACCAACATCCAACCGGTCATCCCGTTCGAGTTGAACGAGCACTGGAACCTGATCTCACGGACGATCCTGCCTGTCACCTATCAGGAGGGGGTTTTCCCCGGATCCGGCCACCAGTTCGGTCTCGGCGACACCGTTCAAAGCTTGTTCTTCTCACCGAAATCCACCGATCCCTTCATCTGGGGCGTGGGTCCGGCGTTCCTCATCCCCACCGCCACCGACGACTTGTTAGGAGGAGGCAAATGGGGTGCCGGCCCAACCGGGGTGATCCTGAAACAGACCGGTCCCTGGACCTTCGGCGTTCTCACCAACCAGATTTGGTCATTCGCCGGATCTGACGATCGCGAGGATGTCAACGCCACCTTCATCCAGCCATTCCTCTCCTACACCACGAAGACCGCCACAACCTTCACCGTCAACTCAGAGTCCACCTACGACTGGCAGGGACGCCAATGGACCGTGCCCTTCAACGCCGGTGTCAGCCAACTGCTCAAACTCGGAGACCAACCAGTGAGCATCGGCCTGATGGGCACCTGGTATGCCGAGGCACCGGCCAGCGCACCCGATTGGGGCATCCGCTTCGTCTTCACCTTCCTGCTTCCAAAAAGCTGACCGTTGGCCGGCACTCCACCCCACCCATCAGAACCGAAGACCCACGCCAAAGGTCCGCCTTGGTGCGGCGCTCTGCGTGCGTCAAATCGCCGTATGCGTCCTGATCGAATCAGGTGTGATGCTGCGCCCAACAACGCGGGACGACGGCACTATCAACCCTAAGGTGAGAAAGGTGGCAGCCGACTCATTGAGTGGATAAGGAAACCACACGAATTTTTACGAATATGAATGAGAGGGCTCGTCTTTGTTCCGTGTGAGGATGATGCCGATGGGCGGATTATCACCTTCCGAGTTCTTCTCGGCGGCGATGGATGGGTCCAAGCCGCGCAGGGCATACTCGGCGACGAGCTTGTTCTTTCTTCGGGAGAGTAGAAGACCGATGG
>JBDLWH010000008.1:0-5849 GCA_039804325.1 Verrucomicrobiota bacterium | reverse complement strand
CTGAGAGGCGCGGCCAGCGCGCTTGCCGGGCAGATTTGGAGCGTGAGGGATCTGCGGAAAGAGATGGGATGACGCCCCGGCTGGCGAATAGACTGCTGTACGCCGAGCCAAGCAAGGCGTTTCGGTCGCCAGCTCCCCCACAACATGGTTAGCGGCACCGTCGTTTCGAGCGACAACGTCGCCGTGAATTCTATCGGCCAGAGCAGCCCCTTAGCCAGAGACCAACACGGCCTTTGTGTCGGTCCACGTCATCCAGCATCTGTGATTTCTCCAGCGTTATGATAATTTGTCTGTCACCCTGTCACAGGTCGGTGGGTCGGTGGGTCGGTGGGTCGGTGGGTCGGTGGGATTTGTGGGGTTCCGCCTCATGTTGCGGCCACGAAAGATGACAACGGAGGAAATCGGCCACGAAATGGCCATTTGCTCTTGTCGCCTGAGGCCGTGCGCATCAATTTCCCACAGCTCATGACGGACGCCCCAGTCACACCAGCCCAACTCGCCCTTGAAAAATCAGGTCTTGAATTTTTACGAAATGGAAAATTTCGTAAAGCGCGGGACGTTTTCAAATCACTGCACAAATTGCAGCCGTCGCGGGCGTTGCCGTTGTTGATAGAAGCGAACTTGGGGCTGGCGAATGCCATGATGGCCAAGGGGCAACTCAGCGAGGCGAATCAAGTGATCGCGTATTTGAGAACCATAGCGCCGCCGTCCTTCAAGCTCGGCCCAATGAGCGAAGAAGGATCGCGAGACGCATGGGCCGCCATGGTTCCGCTGGCCGCGCTGCGACTGGCCACCGCGTCCACGGCCGAGGACGGCATTCGCGCCGCCGACGAAATGATTCTTGGGGCCTCGTCGCCGGATCACCTCGACCACCCGGATGCCAAAGCGATTCTGAGCGCATTGGAAATAGGTTACGGGTCGGCAACCAGCGAGCAAACCGCGAAGTTGTTGCGCAGCGTGCCGCGCGCGTCGCCCTTCAGTCACTGGGTATTTTTCTTCAAGGGCATGACGGCCATGGAAACAGGAGATCATGCACGGGCCGCCGATTACTTCCGGCGGGTGCCGGAGAATTCGCTGTTGCACGCGGCGATGCCGGCGCTTTTGACCCTGAGTGGGGCACCGCTTACGGCGTTGCCGACCTCGAACACCGTCCACGCCCTATGCACCTGGATTGGCCACCCGACATTGGCCGGGCCACTCATCCTGGCCGAACCGCTCTGGCGCAAAAAGCAACAATCCAAAGCGTTCACTCTCCTGACCAAGCAAGTTCCCGGGTTATTCTGCTTGGGTGCCCGGAGTTTTCACGCGGATCTCACACGGTTTCTCACTAGCGAGTTGGTGCATTCCTATTTGGACAACACGAACTACCACAGAGTCCTGCTAGACTACGTCTCGGTTCGCTCACGAACCGTTGCGTGTGCAGCCGTGGACCAAGCGTTTTTCGCCATCAATTTTTCCGAGTATCCGGAGTGCGCCCACTCCCATTTCACTGACGCACTCGATAAGATCAAAACCATTTCCGCCGTCACCCCGCTCAGTCCGGCCATGCTCTCGCGGATTTTCACCGAACTCGCGGCAGCCTATATTCGCAGCGTCAAAAGAAATGCGAGAAGCCTATGTTGTGGTCCGAATGCGAAAAAGGCGCTTGAGCACGCCATCAAGCACGACCCAGACCACTTGGGTGCCTGGCTCATGCAATGCGATCTGTTGTCCATGGGCAAGGACAGCGCGGCCTATCATCGCTTTCTCGATAATCTTTCGAAACGTTTCCCCACGCAAAAGGAAGTGCTCATCCGCAACGGCGACTGCTGCACCGCGCGCAAAACCTACACCAAGGCACTGCGTAATTTCCAAAGCGCTGCTCAAATCGACTCGGTTGATCCCCGCATCTCGCGTGGCATGTTGCGCGCCCACCTTGGTCTAGCAGAGGAAGCCTACAAAAAGCGCAAGGCCGACAAGGTCAATTGGGAACTCATCGACTCGCTTGCCTCCACCAACAAGTCGTGCTCCGAGCACGCTCTCTGGCGCTTGCGCGTCCGGCGCATCGTGCTAGATGCTCACTTCGGCAAGAATGACGCCGAAGTGGCCGCACTCGTCGCGGCCACCTTGCCGCACGCGCCGAATGCGTTTCGGTTGGAAACCGCATGTCGTTTCGCCATTCAGAGATTCAACGTTCAATTCAAGGATAAAACTCTGGCCAGCCTGTTTCCTTCCCGGGCTGGCCCACAATCGCTCGCCGATTTCGTCGCCGTTATTGAGGAAGTGGAAGCCTTCGCGAACGGCACCCACCATTTAGTCGCCAATGGCATTGCTCGGCAAGTATTCGCCCTTCATGAAAAAGAACTCCACCAATGCGTCGTGGATCGCAAGGATCTGACCACTCTGCTCATCGCCATCCTCAAAGCCAGCAGCCCGGACCTCGCGCTGGCATCCCCCGTCATCCAAAAGTGGTTCCTCCGTGACCCAAGCGACGCGCTCATGCGCTATCTTTGCGCAACGTATCAATTCCGCTGGCTGCACTCACCTCATCTCACCAATCTGCGCGATCTGCTAGGTCAACTCCACGATTCTCCTGACCCCGACATCCAACGCCTACTCATTCTCTTCGAAAGAGATAGGCAGCGCGCCACCGCCGCTAGATATGGCAAATCTCACCGCGAGCGAACACCCAAACTCGATCTCGATTACGACCCCCACCACAACGGCAACGGCGACGACGACGACGACTATTGCGACAACTACGACAATGACTTCGATGCCGACGAAGCCGTCGATGCCGCCATGGCAAAAATGAGTCCCGCCCAGATCATGGGCATCTTCGAGAAAATGTTCTCTGACCCCGGCCGCCCCGGCTTGGAAAATTTACTCGACCTCGACCCCGAGCCCGAGCCCGAGCCCGAGCTATTCCCCGGAGCCTTCAGCGACCCCTTCGCCGGCAGGAAGCCACCCTCCAAGCCACCGAAGAACCCCCGCTAACGGTATCCAAGCAAGATGTCCGTTCTAGCAGACATCATCTTGCCATTCAAGCCACCACCATCATGAACCCCTACCTCATTCTCGATGTCCCGGATGATGCCGATGACGCCGCGATTCGCAGCGCCTATCTCACCCAGCTTCGTCGCCACTCCCCCGACACCGATCCCGTAGGCTTCGGCCGGGTCCAGAGCGCCTACCAAAACATCAAGGACATCGAGGCACGTTGCCGCTGGTGGTTCTTTGAACGCAGCGAATCCCCAGAATCACCGATTGCGCTGCTCATCGAGCGCGAGCAATCTCGCCCCCACTCCGCCCGCCCATGGCCGGAACTCCGATCCTTCCTCCGCCATTGCACCACCCTGCGCTAAAGCATGCTTCCTCCCAACCATCACGAAGACTTCTCGTTCCTGCCCTGTCAGCCCGTCACCCCACAGGATTTCCGTCATCCTCGCTCAACTCTCGCATTTGGCACTCCTGTGGCGGCCAGGAGGGAAGCTATGGACGATGAGGAAGACCTGGAAAACGACGACGAAAACGACGACGAAAACGACGACGACGACGACTTAGCGCTCAGCGATTGGAAAGCGACGCTGCGAGAAGACTTCGAGTCCTGGCTCGACACCCTCGAAGAAATTCCCACCGATCTCAGTGATGGGCCCGCACCAGACGAGCACCCGGACCTCACCACCGTCTTTGGTGACCTCTCATCGCTCGCCCTGGAAAGTCGTAAATCTAACCGTCGTGCTGCCGATGCCTTCACGCAGTGGAATACCATCCTGACGGGGTTTCAGGACGATCTTAAACGCCTCCGCGAACGCGAGCGCGTCATGTGGGAAAACCAGCCACTGCCTGATCCCGTGCCCGCTGCCATCGCCGGGTTTCTCGTCGATTTTCACGACCGCCTGACCCGCGTGGCCCAATCTCAGAGCCAGATGCCCACCGCCAAGGTCGGATGGTTCGGGAACGACTCGGCATGGAAATCCGCTTGGCAAAACCACGGCTCCGCCCTCGATATCACGCTCTCCCACCTTCAGGCATTTCTTAAAGAACAAGGATTTCAGCGCATTCCCACCCTCGGCCAGCCACTCGATCCCACCCTCATGGCCGTCATCGAGACCCGTCTCGCACCTGACAAAGCGCCCCACACCGTCATCGAAGAAATCACCCCCGGCTGGCTCCTAGGCTCCCGCGTTCTACGCCCCGCTCAAGTCGCCGTTTCCATCACAGCACCCGATTCTCGCAGTTAAACCATCCCCATTTCCCGCACCCAACACCCCATGAAAGCACCCATCGTCGGCATCGACCTAGGCACTACCAACAGCTCCATCGCCGCCTTCATCGACGGCGCCATCCGCGTCATCGACATCCAAGGCGGACCGACCATGCCCTCGTGTGTCGGCCTAGATCCCAGCGGCCGTCTCATTGTCGGCACTCCTGCGCGCAATCAGGCCATGGCGGCGCGTGACGCCACTATCTTTTCCGTCAAGCGCCACATGGGCGAGGACATCCGCCTCCTTCTCGGTGCCAAGGACTACAGCCCAGAGGAAATTTCCGCCCTCATCCTCGGTGAACTCAAGCGCGGGGCGGAAGCCGCCCTCGGTTGCCCCCTCACCGCTGCTGTCATCACCGTTCCCGCCTTCTTCAACGAACGCCAACGTCACGCCACACGCACCGCCGGTGAACTCGCAGGTTTCGACGTCAAACGCATCCTCAACGAACCCACCGCCGCCGCCCTCGCCTACGGGGCCGAGCAAGCCGCCGACGAAAATCTCCTCGTTTATGACCTCGGCGGCGGCACCTTCGACGTCTCCGTCGTCGTCTCCCAAGGCGGCATCGTCGAAGTCAAATCCAGCCACGGCGACACCCAGCTCGGCGGCGATGACTTTGACGAACTGCTTGTCAAACACGTTCTCGAATCCTTCCACGCCCGTCACGGCGTCGATCTCTCGGCTGACGCCATCACCGCTCGCCGCCTCAAGTTCGCCCTTGAAGCCGCCAAATGCCGCCTCTCCGATGTGCCATTCACCCAAATCCGCGAAGAATACCTGTCTGGAGACCTCCATCTCGATCTCGAAATCGGGCGGCAACTTTACGAAAGCCTCATTGAATCGCACATCGCCAAAACCCTGACCTGTGTCGGCCAAGCCCTCAACGATGCCGGCCTCTCCGCCGCCCAAATCGGTAAAGTCATGATGGTTGGCGGCTCGACGCGCACGCCACTCGTCCAACAGCGGCTGCGCGAGCAACTCCGCCTCGAACCCCGGTGGGAAATCAACCCCGACCTCATCGTCGCCATGGGTGCCGCTGTCCAGGGAGCCAATCTCAGCGGCCACAAAACCGACTCGATCTTGGTGGACATTACGCCCCACACTTTTAGCACCAGCACTTTGCATGATGATGGCGGCTTCGCACCCCCCACTCACGTCTGCGTGCCTCTGATCCCCCGCAATAGCCCACTGCCCGCCACTAAGTCGGAGGTTTTCTACACCATGTTTCCCGGCCAGACCGCCGTGGAAATCACCGCCTACCAAGGCGAACATACCGAACCAGAACTCAATAGCCTCGTCGGCAAATTCTTGTGCGAGGGGCTCGATCCCAACTCGAAAGGCAACTCACCCATCGTCATCTCCTTCGGCCTCGACCTCAACGGAATGCTCAAAGTCACCGCCACCGAAAAAAATACTGGCCTCACCAAAACCGTCACTCTCGACACCCACAACCTCGCCGCTCCCGTCGATCTCGAAGCGTCACGCCTGCGTATCTCGGACCTCCTCGCTGGCCCCGATGACGATGACGATGATGACGATGACGAGGATTTCAGCGATGACCCAGACGCCGACTTCATCGAATCCTTTGCCCAGCAGACAGCCCCC
>JBDLWH010000007.1:0-5143 GCA_039804325.1 Verrucomicrobiota bacterium | reverse complement strand
CCGTTCCCAGGGTAGGCCTCATTCCATTCGGCCAACCCTGGGCTGAAGGACGCAAGCCCGTTGGGCTATTGGATTCCGGGGCCAACGCCATTTCGTCGTGATAATAGGTCCCGCTATCGTGATTTTTTTCGATCCCCACCGCGTCCCAATCAGGCCACCCTGAAAAAGTGGCCGAAGAATGGCCGAAAGTCGGTTTCTGGGCACAAAAAAGGGAGCTTTTTTAGCTCCCTGAGTTGTTACCCCCCAAAAAGTGCTCGAAAGAGGACTCGAACCTCCACAGGTTTCCCTACTAGATCCTTAGTCTAGCGCGTCTACCAATTCCGCCATCCGAGCATCCGGTTGGGTGGACGGCTTTGTTACTTTCACGGGCGGATATTAGCAAGCGAATCTTTTAAAAAAGTTTGGATGTCATGAAATACGCGTTAGGGCTTGCATCCGATGGGGCATGGGAAAGCATCGATGGAGGAGCCCGCCATGGAATTTATCCGCGCCGAATTGCTAGTAAAAACCTTTGGAACCACCCGAGCGCTGGACGGCATTACCCTGCTCGTCGAGCCCGGAGAGTTATTTTTCCTGTTAGGCGCATCAGGTTGTGGCAAGACCACCTTGTTGCGCTGCATCGCGGGCTTGGAAATTCCAACCAGTGGGGCGATTTATTTTGGTGGGCGGGACGTCACGGGGATGCCACCGCACCAGCGAGAGGCGGCCATGGTGTTTCAAAGTTACGCCCTGTGGCCCCACCTCACGGTCGCTCAAAACATCGCTTTCGGCCTGGAAGAACGACGCATACCAAAACCCGAAATCAAGCGCCGCGTCCACGAGGCCCTCGAGACGGTGCAACTTGACGGCTTTGGAGGACGCACCATCGATCAAATGTCCGGCGGCCAGCAGCAACGCGTATCGCTCGCTAGAGCGCTGATAGTGAAGCCTAAGTGTTTGTTGCTAGACGAGCCGCTTTCTAACCTCGACGCCCAATTACGGGTGGAAATGCGTAGCGAGATCCGTCGCATCGTCAAGGAAAACGGGTTGACCGGCATCTATGTGACCCACGACCAGGAAGAGGCGCTGGCCATGGCCGATCGCATGGCGGTGCTCAACCGAGGGACTATCGGGCAGATCGGCACGCCAGAGGAAATTTACCGCAATCCGCTCAGCGCCTATGTCGCGCAGTTCATCGGCGCTACGAACCTGCTGGATGGGGAGGTGCTAGATGTTTGTGGCCAGCAGGCATGGGTCGGCACGGCGGCAGGGCGTATTGCCGGGCGCATCGCCGATGCGGCATGGGCCCCGAGCGCGGGAGCGCGCGTTAGACTCTCTATTCGTCCAGAAGCGTGGCAGATCGGCCAGGGTGTTAGCGGGATCGCCGGGAAAATCGTCGAGCGTGTTTACCTTGGCCCATGCATTCAGTATGGAGTGGAAACGGCGGCCGGGTGCCAACAGGTGGTTGAGATGAACCCGCACGTCCTGCACGCGCCGGGCGAGGCGGCGGTGATGTTAGCCGCTAGACCGGAGGACGTGGTGGTGCTGAAAGCATAACGAGAGACCGTTACCGTGAAAAACCGAGCTTGGATCATTGTTGGATTGTTAGCGCTGATCGTGGCGTTGCCGCTGGCGATGCGACGAGAATCGGCCACGACGAGTCCCCAGCTAGCAGACGACCATCTGGTGATCCTTTCTCCGCACCACGAATCGATCCGCCAAGAATATGGCGAGGCGTTTGCTGACCACTGGCAGAAAATATCAGGACGCACGATTTCTATCGACTGGCGTTCACCAGGGGGCACCTCCGAGATCCGAATGGTGTTAGACGCTTGTTTCAAAGCCGCAGCGGAAACTGGGCGTGTGGGCATCGGGGTGGATGTGTTATTTGGCGGTGGCGAACCGGATTTTTCGGAGCAAGCGAAAAAAGGCCGACTTGTTCCGTTGCGGGTTTTCAAAACCCATCCCGAGCTTTTTGCCGATGGTGGACCAATCCCGGCGTCCTTCACCGGCGAGCGCTATTACCCGACCGATCAGGTGTGGGTGGGCACGTGTCTATCGCAATTTGGGATTTGCTATAATCCGGACGTTCTCAAGCGGCTCAAGCTTCCCGCGCCCATCGCCTGGCAGGATCTCGGCGATCCGGGCTATGCGGGTGCCCTTGCCTTGGCCGACCCAACCAAGAGCGGATCGGTGGCGCGCACGTTCGAGTTGCTAGTCCAAGGACAGATGCTGCGCGAACTCGCCGCGCGCCCTGCCGACCGCGACGCGGCGCTGGCCGCCGGTTGGGCCGCAGGTCTGCAATTGATCCAACGTCTGGCAGCTAACGCGCGTTATTTCACTGATAGCGCGTCGAAGATTCCACAGGACGTTGGGCAGGGAAACGCAGCTGCCGGCATGTGCATTGATTTTTACGGCAGGTCGGTTGCGGACGAGTTGAAGACGCCCACGGGCGGGGCGCGGGTGGTATGGCTAGCGCCGCAGGGAGGCACCACCATGAGTGCTGACCCGGTCGGGGTGTTATTGGGGGCAGCGCATCCGGAGGTGGCACAGGCTTTTGTGGAGTTCTGTTTGAGTCGGGCCGGGCAGATTCTGTGGTTTGGAAAACCCGGCACACCCAATGGGCCGCGGTGGCGCGCGCTGCACCGCACGCCGATCCGCAGGGATGTTTACACACCAGCGATTCTTGAGAACACGACCCTGCCGGGCATTCATCCGTATGAGGATAGCGGGAATTTCATCTATCAGCGCGACCTCACAGGGGCCTCGTTCAACACCTTGCGCCAACTGGTGAAAGTGATGTGCATTGATTCGCATGAGGAAATGAAAGGCGCGTGGCTGGCCATGCGTGATGCTGGGATGCCTGCGGACGCGATGGCCGTGTTTTCCGATGTCTCTATCATGCCCTATGCCCTCGGTGGCCAGGGTGACCCTGCATTTGACGGTAGTGACGCATTGCAAACCGCCGCGCACGCCGCTCGCATCGGCGAGTGGTTCCGCACGAACTATCGCAACGCCCAAGCCATGGCCATGGTGGCAAAACGAAAAAATTTGACCAAGGAGAACTGACCAAGCACCACTGACTCATGACCTATCGATTTCTAATTGCCAGATTTTTTGGCAGTGGGGTATTTGAAAAAACTGTCCACCCTTGTCAGGCATGAGACGCGTTCCGGCCATAAGTATCACTTTGGGCGCAGGGGTGTTTTTCGCCGTGTTTTTCATCTATCCGGCGGGGATGGTGGTGAGGCAGGCGTTTGAGGGGCCGCAGGGATTCACGTTAGAATTTATCGCGGCGGTTTTTCGTAATCCTATCTATCGAGAAGGCTTATGGAACTCATTTGCGCTTGGGGCATGCGCCACACTCGGGGCACTGGTCGTTGCCTTTCCGCTAGCGCTCATCGGGCATCGTTATGATTTTTTTGGTAAGCCGGTGCTAGGAGTGTTGGTGTTAGTGCCGATGATATTGCCACCCTTTGTGGGCGCTGTGGGGGTGAAGCAAATGCTCGGGGTCAACGGCGCGTTGAACGCCGCTCTCATTCATGGCGGGCTGATGGGCGCGGACGCGCCGTTTGACTGGCTGGCACGTGGGCGCTTTGCGGGCATGGTCATCATGATGGCGCTCAATCTTTATCCGATTCTCACGATGAACATCTCCGCCGCTCTGGCCAACCTGGATCCCGCCATGGAGCAGGCCGCCGAGAACCTTGGATGCCCGCCGTGGCGGCGGTTCTGGCGCATCACCCTGCCGCTTGCCATGCCGGGTGTCTTTGCCGGTGCCTCGATTGTCTTTATCTGGGCTTTCACCGAACTTGGCGTCCCCTTGGTTTTCGACTATGCGCGCACGGCTCCCGTGCAGATTTTTGATGGCATCAAGGGGTTAGACAAAAACCCGATTCCCTACGCCCTCACAACCGTGTTGTTAGTCAGCGCTATCATCGTGTTTGCCCTCTCAAAAGGTGTGCTAGGGCGCTCACCGTTAGGCACCGCGCCGCGCCCACCAAGCCGTGTGAGTGCGACGCGGGTGCGCGGGTGGAAATCGGTGGCCTGTGCCACGTGGTTTCTCGGGGTTTTTGGCTTGGCGGTCATCCCGCATCTCGGCGTTTTGTTAGTTTCGTTATCAGGAAGTTGGTATGGCACGGTGGTGCCCTATCCCTTCACGCTACGCCATTACATTGAGGCGCTGGGCAACGGGCTGGTGGTGCCCTCGATTCAAAACAGCTTGTTATATGCCGGATGTGCCACGGCGGTGGCGGGAGTCATTGGTCTGAGCGTGGCCTGGGTGGTGGTGCGCTCGGACATCAAGGGGCGCGGGTTACTCGATGCGTTAGTGATGCTACCCTTGGCGGTGCCGGGGCTGGTGATGGCCTTTGGTTATCTAGCGCTCTCGCAGGATGGCAAAGCGTTCTCCTTTCTTGTGGGCGCGGGTGGCAATCCCTTTTGGTTACTTGTGTTAGCGTATGCCATCCGGCGCTTGCCCTATGTGGTCCGATCAGCGGTGGCCGGTCTCCAGCAGAGCAATCCGATGTTAGAAGAAGCCGCCCGCTCGTTGGGGGCCACGCCGTGGCGGGTGTTGCGGCGGGTGGCCATCCCGTTGATTGGGGCAAACCTTGCCGCAGGTGGCATTCTGGCATTTGCTTTTGCGATGTTAGAAGTGAGCGACAGCCTAATCCTCGCGCAACAAGCGCAGCATTTCCCAATCACCAAGGCGATTTACACGCTGCTCAGCACATTGGGCAACGGCACGGAACTCGCCGCAGCGCTGGGCGTGTGGGCGATGGTTTTCCTATCGGTGGCGCTCATGGGAGCGTCGATGCTGGGGGGAAAACGTGGGGGTCTGTTCAAGTGATGACCGTGGGCGTGGGCCTTGAGGGCAACGAGGCGGGTGGGCTGAGTTGTGGCGGCACTCTGTGGGCGTCGATCCCATGGGGGTGGGAGCGCAGGTGATTCTTCATGCGCTATCGACGGTGACACACCGCCGCTACAAGGCGGACCTTTTGCTGAACAAATCACGACGGTGACACACCGCCGCTACAAGGCGGGCCGTTTGCCAATGAATGCTAGGGCTTAGCCAAGCGGGCGTTGACAGCGGTCATGACAGCGAAGGCGTCGGCGACGTAGAGGATATCGGCCTTACCGCGAGCCCATCCGCAGTTGGCATCTA
>JBDLWH010000006.1:0-3404 GCA_039804325.1 Verrucomicrobiota bacterium | reverse complement strand
GCAAGCGATGTGCGAAGGCACTTTGCTGCCGCACTCAGGGCAGCTTTTGAAGATCGGTGCACGCCAGCGGGTGGCACCGCGGCGCATTTTTTGGCGGCTTTTGGATTGGCGGCGCTTAGGTACGGCCATAGTCTTGCTTTGGTTTAGGGTTGGTCCTTGAGGTCCTTGAGGTTGTCGAGAGTTGACCATCGGTCGTCACTCTCGGCGCGGGGCGGAGTGGGTAGCCCATCTTGTGCCGGTTTGTCCACTGATAAATATCGAGGATCAATTTCACACCCCCCGGGAACGTCCCCATCCTCGCATCGCGGGTCCACTGGAAATTGTATCAAAATCTCTTCACGCAGGGTATCTGCGACGTCTATCTCGCCCTGATTGCCGATTTCCAGCGACATTGCCGCGTCGGTCAATGCTATCGTCTGAATGAACGGATGGATCGTGCGCACGCACGTAAATTCAAAGGGTGCCGCCAGGGTGCCGGTGAGCAACAACTCCGAACCAAATCGTTGCACCCATAAGTCATAGACCAAGGGCCCGACCGCTTGGGCGTCACCCACAGGCAGGTCAAAAATCTCCTTGGGCAGCTCACCCGAAAAGCACTTCCCGTCCTCGGGCAGCGCGGCCAAATCAATCCTCAAGCGTTCTTTCATGCGCCCATGATACCTTCGCCGCCCCGCTCGCCAAGCCGCAAATCCCCAGAGCCACCGACGACCCCTGCGCCTTCACCCACAACCCTACCGACCCACCAAAAAAAAATTCGTGAGGTCAGCGAGAATGGGGTGGGCCGCTCGTGATGCGGCGGCCCCAGATGGCCATACGCGTCAACTTAGGGGGCAGGCATCGGAGCGCGGCCGACCCGGCTGCGTCGGAAGGCGCTCGTCTCGAGTGCCGGAGCTGGATTCGGGTTACATCCCGGTAGCGTATCCCTGACGAAACAGGCGGGACGGCTATCCTCCTTAACTTGACGCGTATGCCCGATGGCGGCCCGCTTCGATTCGACGCCGTAAAATCACTGGCACTTTTTAAGGGCCGCAAACGATAGGGCGGTGCATTCCATCGGCGATTTGCCGTCCGGATAGGTCTCCTGCTCAAGGGTGAGCCACTCGGTGCCCCCAAAATCGCGACACCCGCTTAGCACCGACGCCCACGGCACCGAGTCCTCGCCAAAGATGGCCTTCTTGCCCACCGCCCCCCCAAACACGGTCGGCTTGATATGCACCACTTTCATCCGCCCTGAATGCCGCTTCATCAAGTCCGCGCAGTCCTGGCCGACCGAGGAGGCCCAGCCACAGTCCACTTGCAACACGACGTCCGGCGTGGTGCGCTCGGCAAATAATTCCCAATGGTTAGAATCACCAACCTTGGCAAACTCAGCGGTGTGATTGTGATAACCGCAGGCCATCCCGTGTGGCTTGAGCTTCGCCGCAGTTTCGTTGAAAAACTCAGCCAAGCTCTTGCTTTTATCAGGATTGGTGAAGTCGCCATCGCTCGGAACAATCAGATACTTACAACCAATTTCCTTGTGAAACTCAATGATCTGATTCAAGGCATCACCACGCAGGCTGTTAATGCCGATATGGGTAGCCGCCGCCTTGAGCCCCAGCGCCTTGAGCTTAGCGAGCAACTCCTTCGGCTTGCCCCCATATTGGTAATAACCGGCGAACTCCACCCCATCAGCGCCCATCTTGGCAACGGCGGCCAATGCGGCGTCAAAGTTCACCACGCAATCACCCCGCAACGAGTAAAGCTGCACCGCAATCGGAATGACGCGGCCCTTGACCGCACCCGCCAGCACCCGCGTGCCTGCTAATCCAGCGGCTGTTAGGGTGGCGCTTTTAACGAAATGACGACGAGAATAACAATGGGTTGTCATGGTTGCCAGCAGTATAAGGCGCTCCCGCCATCATGTCGAGCCATCAAACTCTCCCCACCGCCGCGAGCGCGAACCAAGCCTCGGCGCTCGGGCGCGGCTAACACTCAACCCGCAGCTTAACGGTTCTTGCGTAGGCGCTTGCCGCTGAGCCGTGCGGCGATCAGGTTTGGGCACCGCCCATGGAGGCGAAGTTGCTCGCAATTCGCCTCTATCCTGAGCGTTTGCCGCAGCGGCTTGAATCCCAACCGCCGCGTCACACAGTCATTGAGCAATTCAATATGACTGTCCTCAAACTCTACCACTCGCCCGCAATCAATGCATACCAAATGATTGTGCGCCGGCTTATCCAAAAAATTGGGATCATAAGTCGTCTGGTTGTCCCCCAAATCGATTTCTCGCAGAAGTTCTGCCTGCACTAACAACCCAAGCGTCCGGTAAAGCGTCGCGCGCGAAATATGGGCGCTGGTTTTACGCACCCTCTCGTATAATTCGTCGGCGGTGAAATGTTCTTCGTTAGAAAATGCTGTTTTAATGATCAACTCGCGCTGGCCAGTGCGCCGCAATCCTTTGCGCCGAATAAACTCATCAAGTCTGTCCTGAACTTCTCCAACCATGCTCTGAGGCTAGAGGTTCCAAACAGACATGCCAACCCGAAAGACAAGAAACCTCCGCCTCGCATCCCATGGCGCACGTACTGATAGATTCCGCGAGGCCCAGCCCGCCACCACCCTTGCCATACGCACCCACCTTTTTCGGTGCCGCTCACTCAAGCCACAACTCAAGCTGGTTGACCCCATCTGTGAAATGCAATGTGATATCCTGCATGGTAATTCGGGCCGCGCCGGGTCGATACGGATTGGCATCGCGGATGAAATCAAGCGGAGTTCCGTTGAGCGTGGCGGCTTGAAGGCCGCGGCCTTTGCTCGTAATCCGATAGACCACTTCTATCCTTCTCTCGGCCCATTCTAGGGTAACCGCTAGTCCGTCTAACGCGGCGGGAATCACCGGGTCCACCACGATGTGCGCTTGTTCCTGGCGCAAACCTAGCAAGCACTGCATGATCAAACGCACGCTGATGCCCGCCCCGCTGGAATAGACGCGCCATCCTCCTTCCAGCGCCACCGTGGCTTGGCGAACTTGCCCATAGCTCTCAAACGCCTCGTAACGATCGGCAAATGCGGGGTCTGAACTAGAATAATAACAATTAGCCTGACGTATGGCTGCCGACGGGACGATCTCCCTGATGGCAATCGGGTTGGCCTGGCACAGCGCGTGGAAAAACCCCTCAGCATCCCCGACATGCGCAAGCGCCTCGCAATACCTCAAGTGCGCGTGAACATACATGATGCCTATTTCTCGACCAAAGTAACTGGCGCTTTCCGCACGCTGAAAATACGTCTGCAATCCGCCGTGATACGCCAACGGTCGATCAAAAAGATGTGCTCCGTCCGGACCTAGCAGGTGTTGACGAATCAACGCGAGATGAGCCTCGGCCTGTGATGGGGAGAACATGTCATTGATGATGGCATGAATC
>JBDLWH010000005.1:0-10894 GCA_039804325.1 Verrucomicrobiota bacterium | reverse complement strand
CCGCGCCCGTTCCTCGTGTTGACGTGCTCGAAACCCAGTTGACCAGCGAGGATTTCACCCTTGGTGGGGAATCGGCACCCGCCGAAGCGCCGACGTCATCCGCTGCTGAGCCCGCCTCCGTGGAGCCTGCCGAAACCATGCCCGACCCGCCGGAACTGCCTGATTTCGATACCCTCGCGCCCTTGCCAGACGTCCCAGATCCCTTGCCTGCGCCCGCCCCGAGTCCGCCCGCCCTACGCCCGGTCGCCCGCGCGGCAGTGAGTGAGAGTCGCCCGCGCGCCGTGACTCGAAATTCCGGGGGCGCGCGGGCGATCGCGCCCGGCCGTGCCGGTGGCGCTGAGGGCATGTCGAGTTCGGCTCGGTTGGCGGCGGGGCGCATGCCGCCACCGGCGTATCCGGCTGAGGCCAGGCGCTTGGGGCAAACCGGCACCTTGGTGGTTGAATTCACCGTGGACGCGACTGGGCGGGTGATTTCCGCCTATGCCAAATCTCCGTCGCCTTGGGCGTTGCTCAACCAAGAAGCCGTGCGCACCGTGCGTGGCTGGAAGTTTCCTCCCGGGGCGGTCATGACTCTTCAACGCCCCATCGTGTTTCAGCTTCGTTAGAAATTTGCACCGTGCTTGCCAACATCGTCGTCGATACGTTCCTCCAAGGTGGTTGGGTCATGTGGCCCATCCTCGCCACCTTTTTTCTCGCCCTTTGTGTTTTGCTCGATCGGGTGGTCTGGTGGTTGCGTTATGCCGCCACGCTTGAGGCCGCGCAGCAGGAACAAGCGCGCACGGCCCTGGGCACGGGGGATTTTGCCAATGCCTGGCACCTCACCCAACAGACGACCGATCCGTTTCTCAGGAATCTCGCGGAGGGCATCACCCACGCTCACACGTCCATGCTCGCCGCCATGCAGTTAGACGCCACTCATCTCATCGAGAAATCCGAGGCGCGCATGTGGATCATCAGCACGCTCATCACGCTCGCGCCGCTCCTCGGGCTGTTCGGCACGGTCGTGGGAATCATGGGCTCGTTCTCGTTTGTCGGGGCCGAGCAACTCGCGCCGACCCGGGTTTCGGGCGGTATTGCCGAGGCGCTCATTGCCACGGCCTGCGGCATCGCCATCGCCATCCTCTGCCTGCTCCCATACAATTTTTTTCGGAAACGCGTGGCCGTGCTGCGCGCATCGTTTGAGCGATGGATCAATCACACCGAGTTGTTAGTGAAATCCGCCAAGGAACACGGTCACGACCTCGAGGTCTTCGCCTCGAACGAAATGAAACTCGCCGCCGCCATCCGAAATCGGTCATCCGTTTCCAACCGCTAAATTTCCCACTTGATACCAGCAGTGATTTGCGTTTCTGCGGGATTACGATTTTTGCACACCATGCCAGTTCAACTCCAAAGTCATGTCGGCGGCGACGAGGGCGATGAAGCCCGCATCGAGGTCATCCCGCTCATTGACATCATGTTTTTCCTGTTAGCCGCCTTCATGCTTGTGAGCCTGAGCATGACCCACCTGCAACGCGTGCCCATCAACCTGCCCGCGGCGTCCACCGGCATCCCCGATTCCAAATCGCCCCCGTTTCAAATCGCCATTGATGCCAACGGGGTCACCACTTGGGAGGGAAAAATCGTGACGCTGTCAGAAATTACCGCACGTCTCAAGCGAGCGCCGGGCACCGATGACGCGCGCGTATTGATTGCCGCAGATGCCGAGGCGCGCCACAAACAAGTGCTTGGCGTGCTCAATGCCGTGCGCGAGGCGGGCGTTGAAAAAGTCAGTTTTGAGACCAAGCCATGATGCGTCCCACCGCCGCCTGATGTCTGGACAATCCGCATTGCCTGCATGAATCCCCGCACTCTCCCCATCCTCAATGGCATCGGTTGCCTCGCCCTGACGGGCTTGGTGTTCGCTCAATGGCGCAAGGAACGCACTCTGGATAGTGCGCTGATCGGGGTGAGAACCCAACTCGCCGCCGCCCAGGACCAAGCGTCTAGCGAGGCCAAGCGCCGTGCGGCCTTGGAGCGCGACATCGCGGTGCTCAAGGAAGCCATCGAGGGTACCCAACGGGCCGCGGAATCCTCTGCCCGGTCGCTCGCAGAAAAAGACGAGCGACTCACCCAAGTGCAAGGCGAACTCAGCGCTGCCCTCGCGCAGATTACCCGATGGCAAGCGGCCATCGAGGCCCGCGATGACCGCATTCGCTTGCTCGACACCCATCTCGCCACCGCCCGTCAACGGCTCAACGAGGCCATCGCCAAGCTCAAAACCGTGGAGGCGCGCTGACGGTGCCCGCGCATTTTCACATTTCGCGCATTGCGTTAGCCGCTGCGAGTTTTGCATGATCGCCGCCGGATGGTGCGCTTGCCTGCATGGTTGGAAAATTACCGCTTATTACCTAAGTGCGTGATGCTCTTTGCGGCGGGGCAGTTTTTGATCAACCTGATTGTGACCGCGCAGTTTTTGCTGCTCAATTTGTTTCTCAAGAACAAAGGGTTGGGGGACCCGGCGATTGCGGCGTTGACCTCGCAGCGATTTGTGGCTGCCTTTTTTTTGGCGTTGCCAGCGGGGTTATGGATGCGTGGGCGGCCGTTGCGTTCGCCGATGCGGTGGGCGGCGGTGATGTTTCCATTGACCGCGCTAGCGGCATTGGAAGCGGTGCGTCTTGGGATGATGACGGCGGCCTCGGGGTGTTTTTTGGCGATGGGTTTTGCGAGTTTGCTACTCAACGTCGGGAGTCTGCCCATGATGTTGCGCCTTGCTCCAGCCAAACATCAGAGCGAAGCGCTGAGCTTGCTTTTTGCCACTTGGGCCGCGGCGAGTATCTGCGGCGGTGTGCTTTCCGCCGTGCTCCAAACCATCGGGCACTTCGATATCGCGGGAATCCACCTGGTGTTTGATGAACACGCGACGCTCTTAGTGCTCACGCTGGCAGGTTTCGGGGCACCCTTTCTTTATGCCCGACTGCCCGACCCGGTCCCGGAGGCTCGCCCGGTCGGCCATTGGCTCCACATTGAGCGTGACGACTGGCCCATCCTGACGCGCGCCCTGGTTCCCACGCTATGCATTGCCACCGGGGCGGGTCTCAGCATTCAATTTCTCAACTTATTTTTCAGTCACGTCTATCACCTGAGTGCGGCGGCCTACTCGGGTTACGGGTCGATGAGCAATGTGCTTGTTCTTTGCGCCGGGCTGCTTGTGCCGGAGGTGAAACGTCGGCTCGGTTGGCGCGGGGCGATCATTGGCGTGCAAAGCGTGGCGGTTGTGCTGCTGGCCGTCATGGGGTTCACCGAGCTCTGGAAGTCCGCTGCCTGGGCGCTGCCCATTGCCATCGGGTGTTTCATCCTGCGTCAACCGCTCATGAGCATGGCCGGGCCCGCCACCGGCGAACTCACCATGAATTACGTTGGCGAACGCAACCGCGAGTTGATGAGTGCGTGCAACGGTGCCATCTGGAGCGGCTCGTGGTGGTTGGCGGCCCGCGCTTTTCAACTGTTGCGAGCGCATGAATTTTCCTATTGGCAGGTGTTTCTTGCCACGGCAGTGCTTTATCTGGCTGGCACCATCTCGTACCTGACGCTCATCCGCACCGTCGAACGCCGCGACGCCTGAGGGGGCTGAGCCATGATTTGGGGTGCGCTTAGGGCCAGATTTTGTCACCCATCCCCCGTGCGGCAGAATTTTTTTTCATTATGCGCTTGCATCATCTCTTCGCGCTTCCTATTGGTCCGCCCGTCTGACGAAGCATCAACGCGAGGATAGCTCAGTTGGTAGAGCAGTTGGCTTTTAACCAATTGGTCCTGGGTTCGAGTCCCAGTCCTCGTACTTGCTTCATGATCAGCCACTTCCGGAAACGGAGCCCTTGAAAAAAGGGCGAAGTGGGAACAGAAGGGGGACCAGATCCGTTCCCTTCTCCTCTTGATTTTAACGCTCCCGTTCCTCCCTTGCCGCTTCATCTGTCGGCATACCTTCCCCCACGGCAAACACCCGCCGAAGACAATGAGCCGCACACGAGGGAAAACGTTCGTGATCATCTCGCCTGTCCCGATGGTGATCATAGGTCTTGGCGTGGCGGTCCGGTTGAAGCACGCTCTGCGCCCAATCACATGAGTACGGTTTTGGAAATAATTGATGGCGGCATGCGCTTTCTTGAAAAACGCGGCGTTGAGGATGCACGGCGCAACATGCAACTCCTTGTGGCCGCTCAACTCGGGTGCTCACGCATGGACTTGTATTTGCAATTCGACCGCCTCATCCCCGAGGCCGATCTCGCCCCACTCCGTGAAGCCCTGAAACAACGGGGCGAGGGAATCCCACTCCAGCACCTGTTGGGCAGCGTCGAGTTTCTCCATCGCCAATTCAAAACTGACGCGCGCGCGCTTATCCCACGGCCCGAGACCGAGGAACTCGCCGAGTGGCTTCTCTCGTGGGAATTGCCTGAGATTCAACGCGTTCTGGATATGGGTTGCGGGTCTGGCGTGTTAGGTTTGACTCTTGCCGCCGAGCGCCCTGCCTGGGATCTGACCTTGGCCGACGTCTCGCCGCTGGCTCTGGCGTTGGCTCAGGAAAATGCGGTGGCGTTAGAGCTGAGCTCCCCCCATTTTGTTCAAAGTGATCTTTTTAGCGTGGTGGGCGGGGTGTTCGATGGGATGGTGGCCAATCTGCCATACGTGCCGTCAGGCGAATGTGAGACGCTCACGCGTGAGGTGAGGCACGACCCGGCGTTGGCCTTATTTGGTGGGCTGGACGGGCTGGATCTGATTCGGCGATTTGTGCCGGCGGCCTTTTCGCATCTCTCCACCGGTGGGTGGCTGGTCATGGAAATTGGTCACGATCAGGCTTCACAGGTCGTCGAAATTTTACAAACGTCCGGCTTCACGGGTATTGAAGTGAAGTCCGACCTCTCCGGAGTCGCTCGTTTTCCCTTTGCTCGGCACCCGTGACCCACTCCCATTCCCTCATCCCCTATCCCTCAATTTTTTAATGGACAAACTCATCGTTCACGGCGGTGCCACGTTGCGCGGCTCGATCAATATTTCGGGGTCAAAAAATGCGTCGCTACCGATTTTGGCGGCCTCGATATTAACGGGTAAGCCATGCATCATTCGGCGGGTTCCTGATGTTTCGGACACGAATTATATGCTCCAAATCCTCAGTGCGTTGGGCGCTGATGTTGAGCGCTCGTCAGGCACGGTGCGCATTGCCTGCGAGAATATCTCTGACGCGGCTCCTTACGAATTGGTGCGACGCATGCGCGCCTCAATCTGCGTCATGGGCCCGTTGCTCGCCCGCATGGGCCGCGCGGTGGTTTCCCTGCCCGGTGGATGCGTCATTGGCGACCGCCCGGTTGACCTCCACCTGCGCGGACTCGAAGCCCTCGGCGCCAAAGTGGAAATCGAAGGTGGCAACATCACTCTCACCGCCAAAAATGGCTTGCATGGCGCGCAAATCGATCTGCGCGGCACTCACGGCCCCACCGTCTTAGGCACGGACAATGTGATGATGGCCGCCACTCTAGCCGATGGCATCACCACCATCGAATCCGCCGCCGCTGAACCCGAAGTGTTAGACCTCGCAAATTTTCTCAATGCGATGGGAGCGAAAATCCAAGGGGCGGGGACACGGCGGATTGTCATCGAAGGGGTCAACGAGCTGCATGGTATTGAGCACACGGTGATTCCCGACCGTATCGAAGCGGGCACTTTCATGGTTGCCGCAGCGCTTGCCGGCGAGCAGGTCACGTTGCGGCGTGTGTGCCGCGAGCATCTGAAAGCCATCACGGCGGCCATCGAACAAGCAGGGTATCGCGTCGAGTTCAACGCCGCCGGCGACGTTTGCAGCGTTCATCGCGATGGCGTCACGCGTGGGGTTGATCTGGTCACGGCTCCCTACCCGGGATACCCGACCGACATGCAGGCGCAGATGACGGCCCTGCTGGCGACCACTCCGGGCATCAGCGTGATCAAGGACACGATTTTCCCGCAGCGTTTCATGCATTGCGCCGAGCTCAAGCGCATGGGTGCCGACATCAAGGTGGACAGCGGCACGGCTGTCATGCGCGGGGTGGCGCAACTTTCCGCCGCGCCTGTGATGGCATCGGACTTACGGGCCTCAGCCGCTCTGGTGCTCGCCGCGCTCACCGCCAAAGGCTCGACGGAAATCAGCCGCCTCTATCACATTGATCGCGGCTATGAACACATCGATGAAAAACTCCTTATGTTAGGGGCTGACGTGGAACGCGTGAAAGGTTGATAGATGGTAGTCGCGGTGCTCCTTGATGGGCAATCGATGATGGCTATTGACTCGTGATCGGTGGCTGGCCACGGTTTCGCGCATGACTCACAAGCCACAAATTGGAATCATCATGGGCAGCGCATCGGACTGGCCGATCATGGAACACGCGGCCCGCACGTTGCGGGATTTTGGCATTCCGTGGGAAGCAGAAATTGCAAGTGCCCATCGGTCGTTAGATCAACTCACCGCATACGCAACGAGCGCCCGCGAGCGCGGGCTTAAAGGCATCATCGCGGGGGCCGGGGCAGCGGCCCACCTCGCCGGGGTGGCCGCCGCTCTCACCGACATTCCAATTCTCGGCGTGCCCATCGACGCCACGTCGCTCAATGGACTGGATGCCTTGCTCGCGATGGTGCAAATGCCCGGTGGCATCCCGGTGGCCACCTTTCCCATCGGCAAGGCTGGGGCCGTCAACGCCGCGCTTTTCGCAGTGGCCATGCTCGCCAATGACGATCCGGCCATGGCAACCAAACTGGCCGCCTTCCGTGTCCAACAAAGCGCCAAGGTTAAGGCAGCGGTGCTCCCGCCGCTCGATCCCATCGATTGAGGGCGCGCGCAAACCCTGCTAGATGCTAGGACACCTTGGCGTTTGACCGAGGGGCGGCGGCCCGTTACGGTCGCGCGCGAGATGACCCTTGACCAATACGCGAACCGCTTTGTGTGTGATTTAGTGGCTTACGAGCCAGGAAAACCGATTGACGAAACCGCCCGTGAGCTTGGGCTCAATCCGTCAGATATCGTCAAGGTTGCTTCTAACGAGAATCCGTTAGGGCCCTCACCGCTGGCCAAGGCCGCGATGCGCGCCGCGCTCGAAGAGTCGCATATTTATCCGGATGGTGGCGGTTACCGGTTGCGCACGGCCATTGCGCAATCTTTAGAAATGGATCGAGAGAACGTGGTGTTGGGCAATGGTTCCAATGAAATCATTGAGTTGCTCTGTCATACGTTTTTGAACCGTGAGGCGGAGTTGATCGCGGCCCAGCATGCGTTTGTGGTCTATAAATTGATGGCCACGTTGTTTGGGGCGAAATACGTCGAGGTGGCCGACCCCGGATTTATTCACGACCTACCGGCCATGGCAGATGCCATCACCCCGAACACCCGCTTGGTTTTCATCGCCAATCCGAATAATCCCACGGGCACCATGGTTGACCAATCGACGCTCGATCGATTCATGGACCGACTCCCTGAGCACGTCATCGCCGTTTTCGACGAAGCCTACATCGAGTTTCCTGATGCGGCACCCGACACGCTCCGCTATGTGCGCGATGGCCGCAATGTCTGTGTGCTGCGTACGTTCTCGAAAATCCACGGCCTGGCCGGGTTGCGCGTTGGTTATGGATTGGCCCCGGCCCATCTCGCGCAGATTCTGCAAAAGGCCCGGCAACCGTTCAACGTGAATGCGATTGCCCAGGCAGGCGCGCTCGCGGCCCTAGCCGATAGCGAGCACATCCGCGCGACGCGTCAAAACAATCGCGAGGGCATGGCTTTTTACGAATTGGCGTTGCGCGCCCGCGGCATCACCTTCGTCCCGAGCCACGCTAATTTCCTCCTCGTCAAAACCGGTGCCGGCGACCGCGTCTTCCGCGACATGCTCGGCCATGGTGTCATCGTGCGTGCCATGAGTAGCTACAAACTGCCCGAGTGGATCCGCATTTCCATCGGCACGGCCGCGCAAAACCATCGCTGCCTAGATGTGCTCGACGCCGTGTTGGCCAGCACCCCGGCGTGATCAGTGCGGCTCGATCAACCACCCACGGCAGCCAAGGACAGTGTTTATCAAATCGCGGGCGTGACGGCCCGAGAATAATTTGCAAGTGATTCAAAATGAACGACTCTCAGCACACGACCATCGTCGCCATCGCCAGTCCTCCGGGCATGGGAGCCGTCTCGTTGATCCGGCTGTCCGGGCCATCGGCCATTCAGGTGGCGGACCTCGCCAGCGACGGCAAGGTCTCGGGCCAGGCCGGGCGCGTTGCGCGCCACGCGTGTGTGACGGATGCCGACGGTCGTACGCTCGACGATGGTCTGATGACCGTCTTTCGCGGGCCTCGCAGTTATACTGGCGAGGACTGCGTCGAGTTCTCTGGCCATGGCGGGCTGCTCGTCACGCGAGAAGTGTTAGCACGTTTGCTTGCCTGCGGTGCCGTGCTTGCCGAGCCGGGTGAATTCACGCGGCGCGCGTTTCTTCATGGTAAGCTCGATCTGACCCAGGCCGAGGGGGTGATGGACCTTATTTCCGCCCAAACCCGCCTATCGTTGCGCGCGGCACGCGGCCAACTCGACGGGGCTCTCGGACGCCAAACCACCGAAGCGCGCAATGCGTTGCTAGAAGTTCTGGCCCACCTCGAGGCGTGGATTGATTTCCCGGAAGAAGACCTCGATACCCACACGGGAGCGGTGCTGCGCGACAAGGTCAGGGGCGTTCTGGTGACCGTGGAATCCTTGCTGGCCACCGCAGACCAAGGGCGCATTCTGCGCCATGGCGTGCGCACCGTCATCTTCGGCCCCCCGAACGTCGGTAAATCTAGCTTGCTCAATCGCTTGCTCGGATGTGAGCGCGCCATTGTGAGCGAGATACCCGGCACCACGCGCGATACCATCGAGGAAACCATCAACCTTCATGGCATCCCGCTGCGCCTCGTGGATACTGCGGGCGTGCGCGAAACGGCTGACCCGCTCGAAGCCCACGGCATCCAGCGCACAACGCGCCAAATTGAGGATGCCGATTTGTTGCTAGAAACGGCGGATGCCGGCCAGCCGCGTCCCTTGGCCATCGCCTCACCCGAGGTTGGCACCCAACGGTTGTTAGTCCTTAACAAGTGCGATCTTGGTGAGCACGCATCATGGGCTGGGGTGGACGCCGTGCGCCTTTCCTGCCGTACTGGCGAGGGGTTTGATACTCTATCTCTCAGGATACGTGATGCGCTTCACTTCAGCGACGTCGATTGGGGCGAACACTCCGTGGCCATCAACGCCCGCCACCAGGCAAGCCTCATGGCCGCTCGCGCCGCCTTGCTCGCCGCTCTCAATCTGCTCGATGACCCAGCCAGCGCCATCGAGCTCACGGCCATTGATTTGCGCGATGCCCTCGACGCGCTGGGCGAAATCCCCGGCCGCGTTGACACCGAGGATCTGCTCGGTGTCATCTTTAGCCGATTTTGTATCGGCAAGTAGGGCGAGCGGCTTCAGGAATTCCCGATCCGTGATGAGTTAGGCACCGCCAGTGGTGATACGAGCGAATTTGGCATCAATGAAGCGCAGGACGAGCTGTTCGGTAGGCTCATGGGCGAGGCGTTTGACGACATCGGCCGAGAACCCGCGGGCGATGAGTTGTCGGGCGCTGAGGGGATCGATGCCGCGGGCGCGCAGATAGAATATCTCGTCGTCGTGGATTTGTGAGGAGGTGCTACCGTGGGAGCATTTCACTTGGTCGGCGTTGATTTCGAGGCCGGGCATGGAATTGGCCTCAGCGGTGTCGCTCATCATGAGATTGCGGCATGTCTGATAGGCGTCGGTGTGGTGCGCCTGTTTGTCCACAAAGATCAGGCCGGAGAAGATGGTTTTGGCCTCATCGTAGAGCGAGTTTTTGTAGAGCAGGTCGGAAGTTGCCCCTGGGGAAACGTGGTGTTGAAACGTGCGTTGGTCGTATTCCTGTTGGTGTGCGGGGATGGAAACCGCGAGCATGTCCGAGCGTGACCCCGGCCCTTCGAGGCGCGAAAGCGATTCGTTTCGGGCCCACGAGGCACCGGTGTTAAGGATGAACCCCTTGGCTGACGCGTCGCGTGCGGCCGACGTCTCGTGAATCTGGATCACGCGCGTGACTTCGTTGAAGTCCTGGATGGCCACGTAATCGAGCTGTGAGTCGGGTCCGGCGCAGAGGTCATTGAAGGCGATGGCTATGCCCGGGGTGGTGCTATTAGCCGAGCGGAAGACGTCGATCACGCGCACCGTGGAGCGCGCGCCGGTGACCACGAGCGTGTGGGGAAAAATGACGGTGTTCTCCCCCGCGAGCCAGTGATGGACTTCTATCGCCCCTTCGATGGCGACATCGTCACCAGTGTGGATAAACATCCCGTTAGATACAGACGCCTCGTGCAGCGCCGCAAACTTAGCGGATCCGAGACGCGTTTCTTGGCGCATGAAATGCGCGGCGACCAGATCGCCATGCCTGACGAGCGCCTCGGCCAACGGCAGGCAGATCACTCCATCGGGCAGGCGCGATTCGGCATGGATGAGCTCGTCATTAACAAACACAAACTTCGCCGATGGTTCATCTAAGCCCGTCGAGCGGTCTAGCAGGTCTGGCACGTTCGTCGGGTTAGTGCCTTTTGAGAATCCGTCGAGGTCGAGTTGTTTGATGTTAGAGAAGCGCCATGTTTCGTCGCCGCGTTTGGGTGCGGGAGTATCGAGGTAGCGCTTCCAAGCATCTTGTTGGCGAGCGGCGAACCAATCGGGAAAGAGGGCGGGGGTTTGCGGGGCGGTAGGGGTCATGTAAGAAGGGGGCGTGGGCTGAAGAGTCCAATGGGGTTAGACAAGTCTGATAGTGTGGGTGCTCAGTTAGCCGACAGAGCCTTCCATTTCGAGGTCGATGAGGCGTTTGAGTTC
>JBDLWH010000004.1:0-5905 GCA_039804325.1 Verrucomicrobiota bacterium | reverse complement strand
CCGCGAAACCGGTTGACGACAAATCCCGCAACCTGCGCGCGCTCCCAGGCATTGAGGACTTCCATGGTGCCGACGAATGAGGCATAGACGCCGCCGCGATCAATGTCGCCAACTAGCAGCACGGGAGCGTTGGCGTAGCGGGCCATTGCCATATTGACGATGTCATGGCTCTTTAGGTTGACCTCGGCAGGGCTTCCAGCGCCTTCCAGAATCACCACATCGTGGTCAGTGCATAGCGAATCAAATGCTTGTTTTGCCACCTCGAATGCCTGTGGTTTGAAGCGTATATAATCACCGACATTCATGTTGCCATGCGGTTTACCTAGCAGAATAACTTGCGAGCCGGTATCAGAATTTGGCTTGAGCAAGATTGGATTCATGCGGGCCTCTGGCTCGATTCGGCACGCCTGCGCTTGGACAACCTGCGCGCGGCCCATCTCCAGACCGTCGCGGGTGACGAACGAATTGAGCGACATATTCTGGGATTTGTAGGGGGCGACGCGCAAGCCATCTTGATAGAGAATTCGGCACATTGCGGCGGTGAGGACGCTCTTACCCGCATTAGAGCTCGTTCCTTGAAACATGAGCGTCGCCGCGCGGCGCTTGGTGGGTTGGCATTGATTAGGCGCACCTAGGATATCAGCTAGAGCCGTGACGAGGCATTGATTATCACCGCTGGAGCGCACGGCGACGCGGAAAAACCGGCTATCCAAACCGTCGAAATCGTCACAGGCGCGAATGGCGATGCCACGTTCTAGCAATTTTGCGGCAATGTCTGAGGCCGGTGCCTGGGGTGGGTCGATGCGCACTAGCAAGAAATTTGCGTCGCCCGGATAGGGATGAAGATTTGGCAGTGCGGCGAGACTAGCAAATAAGGCATCGCGCAGTGGTGCTATCATGCGTCGGGATGCATCGATGAAGCTGCGGTCATGCATGGCAGCCACGCCGACGGCCTGCGCGAGCGAGTTGACATTCCAGACGGGCAGGCGAGCGCGCAGGTTTCGGGCCACGGTTGGGGCGGCGGTGGCGCAGCCGACGCGCAGGCCCGGTACGGCAAACAATTTAGTGAGTGAGAGCAGCACTAACACATTTGGCAGGCGATAGTGGCTGAATCGTTCGATGTCATGGACAAAATCCGCGAAGGCTTCGTCGATCACAAAGAATGATTCCGGGTTACGATTGATCACTCCGCGCAGCGAGGCGGCGTCTAGGCAGATTCCGCTTGGGTTGTTCGGGTGCCCGAGATAGACGATCTCATCACCGCGCAATTGATGTTCTAATTCCACAAGGTCGAGTGAAAACCCTCGATGTTCACTCAGGGGGAAAGGGATCACCTGCAGGCCAGCTGCCGCCGCGGTCCGTGCATAATCGACATAGCTTGGGACTGGCACTAACGCGCGTGATTTACCGACGATATATGGCAGCCAGTAGAGAAGCTCCTCGGTTCCGTTAGCGGCGATGACATCGTCCGTTGGGACACCATAACGAACGGCGGCGGCTTCAAGTAGTTCCACGCAATCCGGGTCTGGATAGTGGACAAGGTCAGCGATTTTTGAAGCAATAACGGGACGCAGCCAGTCAGGCGGTCCTAGCGGATTGATATTGGCAGAGAAATCTAGCAATGTGTGAGCAGGACGCCCGGTTATCGCAGCGAGTTGTCGTTGGTTGCCGCCATGGGTGATGGGTTTCATGAGATTCGGTTCCATGCGACTCCGACTAAGGCAGGAATCAATTCGGTGATTTCGCAGCCAGCGCCGAGGGTGTCACCCGTGAAGCCACCGATTTTTTGGTGACACCATCGAGTGAAGGCCCACAACGTGAGCATCGCCGTCGCCGCGACGGCTAGGCCTTGTCCCGCAGTGAGCGCCCAACACGTGAGGGCACAGGCGATGCCGGTGAGCCATGGGTCACGTGGGCGGCGGTGACTGACAAAGACTGTGCATAGCCCGCCGTCTGGTCTGGCATAGGGTAGCATGGAAAGCTGCAACACCATCGAACAACGGCCCGTTAGGCCAATCAGCACCAGCGTTTGCCAGCGCTGACATACCGGCACGCTCGCCAGGGCGGCGCATTTAAGTGCAAACACACTAACGACTAGCAGTAAACCCATGGCCCCAATCCGGCTATCGCGCATGATTTCCATGATCTTTGCCTGCGGGCGGGCGCTGAGAAATCCATCTCCGGTATCAGCCAATCCATCGGCGTGCAATCCACCTGACACCGCTAACAACGCGATCACGGCGATCACGCTGGCAACGAGTGGCCCAAACAAATGCATCGCCCCGAGGTCTAACACCGCTACTGCCGCACCTACCATGAGACCGATCACTGGGAACCAGGCCACGCTGCGACCGATCTGCCGGGCGTCGCATGACACATGGCCACGGCCCGGGCAGATTGTTAGGAATTGCAGAGCAGCGACGAGTGATTTCATGAGTCGGCAGCAGAGATCGATGCCTCTGCGAAAGTTGCGACTTCGGTGAGAATGGCCACGGCGGCGGCGACGTGATGCATGGCAAGGGCGGCACCGGTACCTTCGCCAAGGCGCAAGTCTAGATCTAGCAGGGGAAGCTTACCTAGGAGGGCAAGAGCGGCGTGGTGGCCGCGTTCGACACTGCGATGAGCGGCGATCATATAGTCAGCGGCCTGGGGGCACAGGGATTGAGCGATCAAAGCGCCGGCGGTGGAGATAAACCCATCGATGAGCACGGGCTTGCGAGCGGCCGCAGCACCTAGGATTAATCCCGCGATGCCGCCGATTTCAAATCCACCGACCTTAGCGAGCACGTCGAGACCATCGGTCGGGTTGGGGCAGTTAATGCGGAGCGATTCCTCGATGATAGCAATTTTATGAGTGAACTGTGCGTCTTCAATACCAGTGCCGCGACCGGTGATGTTTGCGACTGGCTCGCCGGTTAGAGTCGCGACGATAGCGCTACTCGGAGTGGTGTTGCCGATGCCCATTTCACCCGTGCCAAAGATATCAGTCGATTCTGCTAACTCCTGCGCGACTTCGATCCCAGCCTCAATCGAGCGAACCGCTTGGGCGCGACTCATTGCCGGGCCTACGGCTAGGTTTGCGGTGCCTTTAGCGATTGATTTTGATAGGATTTGTCCGTTAGCCGCGATGGTGGATAGATCGCCGGCGACGCCCATATCTACGATAACCACACGGGCACCAGCCAAGCGAGCGAGCGCGTTGACCCCGGCACCGCCGTGGACAAAGTTCATCACCATTTGCACGGTGACTTCCTGTGGAAACTTACTCACGCCGCTGGCGGTGACGCCGTGATCGGCGGCCATCGTCACGATCGTCTTGCGCGCCACCGCCGGACTGAGAGTGCGGGTCATGCCTGCTAGATCCTCCGCTAGATCCATGAGCCGACCCAGTGCCCAATGGGGCATGGTGAGTTGTTCGAGGCGCGTATGCGCGGCGGCCCGCCATGCGGCGTCCTGGGGTTGGATTTGTTGGATAGTTTGTTCGAGTAGGCTCATGGGTCGATGGCGATTGGATGTTAGATTGATAACGTTTGGGATTTGATCGTGAGGGGTTGGCCGCAGACCACCAAGATGACCTCGTCGCAGTGGTGGGCGATTTCCTGGTTAGCGCGACCTGCCAGATCGCGGAAGTGACGTGCGTCGGCATTGTCTGGGATGATGCCCATGCCAACTTCGTTAGTGACGATGATGATGGTGCCCGCATGCTTCCGGCACGAGTGGATAAGTCGCTGACAACACTCACTGATAGAATGTTCAGAGATTTTTTGGCCGCGCTGTTCGGCGTCGAACATTAAGTTATTAACCCACAGAGTGAGGCAATCAATGAGCAGCACAGGCAGGTGAGCGGACAGCTCGATAGCGGCTGCTAGAGCGACGGGTTCTTCCACGGTCGTCCAGCCATGGCCGTGGCGGGCGAGGCGGTGGGCATCGACGCGCTGCTGCATTTCTGGGTCGATGACCGGGCAGGTTGCGAGAAACCCGTGAGGGCCGGGCAGAGTTTCAGCGCGGTGCTGGGCATAGGCGCTTTTACCGCTGCGGCTTCCGCCGGTAACGAGGATGAGGTGGCTCACGAATCGCCCTCCAATCCAAGCGGGCTGGGCCGCAAGCACCGCATCACCGCGCCTCCATCAAAGGTGCTGATCTCTGCCACCGCTGCAGGGCCGATATCAAAGGTATGAAAATGTTTTTTGGTATCCAGCCCTAGCAAATAACAAAGCAGTGAGCGGAACACACCGCCGTGAGTAACGACTAGGATGTTACGCGCAGGGTGCTCGGTGATGAGTCGCGCGGCGCATTGGACGCGGGCTAGAAACCCGCCGATTAACTCGCCATTACCGGGCGCAAAGTCTGGGTCAAGGCACATCATGCGCGACATGCCATGCGGATCGGATTGTGCGATTTCGGCGTAGGTTAGACCCTCCCATGCGCCAAAATCCGTTTCGCGCAATTCCGGAGCGGTGACGACGGGCGGGTGGTCGGCAGGCACGATGAGAGCGGCGGTTTGCAGGCAGCGATCGAGTGGGCTGCACAAGCACGCGTGTGGTTGGAAATGGCGAACCACCATGGCCAATGAGCGCGCCTGTTGTCGGCCATCACGGCACAATGGTATGTTAGTTAGGCCGGAAAATCGTTGTTGTTGTGTAGCGGTTGTGGATCCATGGCGGACGAGCAGCACATTTTTAGTGATCATGCCGGGGTGCTAGTGATCACCATGACCTGCCAGGGGGCGATCGTGGGTGGCCGTAGTGCATTGGCCACAACTCGGGCCGAATGGTGTGCCTGTTGCGCCAGCAGCGCAATCTCAGTCCAGCAAATGCCTCGCTTGGGAGGCGTTAGAAATAATAACATGTGGTGGTCCCAATGTCTGTAGATCGCAGACGGTTGAAAAATCCCCTTAGGCTGGCTTTCTGGCTTACCGATCTGCTAACGCAGTCCGGAATCACAGTGGCGATACCGCGCTGGAATTTCACCAGCTTTCCCCATCAATTATCCTGCCCTAGCGAAGGGCGTCCTAACGAGAGTCGGCATCTCACCGACGTGCGGTTGGTAGTATCGACTGGAACGGTTGGCAAGGAGAATGGTGAAAAAGGGTAAAACGAGGATGTTGCGCGCATAGACACCAGTCACTCGGCACTCGGAATTAACGAGGGGCATTTCCTTATAACAACAAAGCCGCGACTACTAACAACTTCATAATTAAGCGGTGAGAGGAGGCGTGTTGTTCACAAATTTTTCTTGGCTGAAGAGATCGCACGGCGTATTGCAAAGTTGTCCGTTTCATGATCATGATTTCAAAAACACCCCCACCATCCTGTATTGATGCCAGCGATGAGCAACTTGCCGAGCACAAGGGCATTTTTCGAGTATGCACCGATCCGCAACACGCGAGCGTGGACGTAGTGTTTGATGCGGCAGTCTTGAGTGAGAGCGATGTGCGCACGTTTCTCAAAGAGCATATCTCACAGGTAGAATCCGCCATTCGCAAGTGTACCTACCGGCTAGAAGGCAACGCGTGTGAAGCGTGCGCCCAGAAATTGGAGAGCAAGATTGGCCGCATTCCCGGAGTGAGGCGAGCGACAGCCACGTATCTGGGCAAGGTGTTATCGGTGACGTTTGATTCGGATGTGGAGCCGGAGGATAGGCTCGCGCATGACCTGGAAGACAGCGGAGCCAACATCAAGCCACTGGTTACCCACCGCGCAGAAAACCCATCACTCGTGAAAAAAGTTTTGTCGGGCGATCTCAACGAGGAAATTTCGTGCGGTCTTGGGCTGGGGTTTCTGATTGCCGCGTTGGTCACGGAAAAATGGGTGAGCGTGAGTCCGCTGGCCAATCACGCGCTCTATCTAGCCGCCTATATTTTTGCGGGCCAGCAGGGTGTGCGTTCGGCGATCGAATCACTGCG
>JBDLWH010000003.1:0-7241 GCA_039804325.1 Verrucomicrobiota bacterium | reverse complement strand
GCTCGCAGAGCGCCGCACCAAGGCGGGTCTTTTGCATTCATTCGCTAACGACGGTGATACACCGCCGCTACAGGGCTGGACATTCATTCGCTAACGACGGTGATACACCGCCGCTACAGGGCGCTTCTTCATTCGCTAACGACGGTGATACACCGCCGCTACAGGGCTGGACATTCATTCGCTAACGACGGTGATACACCGCCGCTACAGGGCTGGTCTTTCGCATTCATTCGCTAACGACGGTGATACACCGCCGCACCAAGGTGGGGCATGTTCATTGGGGTTTGTCTGAGTTCATGGTGGACAATTTCGGGGAAAAGGGCGTGCATGGGCGTGGGGTAATGGATCGTTGCTGAGGCAGGATGCATGCCATCCTAAATCGCGGTATCGCCTTCATCACCCATGCAACACATGAGTTTTCAAACCTCAGGAATCGTCGCCATCATGTCGCTTTTGCTGCTGCACGGGAGTCCGGCGCGAGCGGCCACCGGCCAACGAGTCACAACGGGCGCAGGGGCGCTGCCGCGGCCGACCGCCGAGCAAGTGCGGTGGCAGGATTATGAGATAGGGATTTTCTTTCACTATGACATGAATGCCTTCAAGCCGGGTTGGGACCACCGTCAGTATGACGATTTTCCTAAGCCAGAAGTTTTCAATCCGACACATTTTGACATGAGGCAGTGGATGGAGGTGCCCAAGGCGTTAGATGCGAAATACGCAGTGATCACGGCGACGCATGGGAGCGGGTTCATGCTTTGGCAGAGCGATGCCTATCCCTATGGTATGAAACAGACGCCGTGGATGGCTGGAAAAGGCGACATCGTGAAAGAATTTGTCGATGGTTGCCGCAAGATTGGGGTGTCGCCCGGTATTTATTGCCACATGAGGGTCAATGGGTGGTGGCAGGTGGATCACCCGGGATTTGTGAAGCGCGGTCAAGGTGGCGACGATGCCTTGCAAGCGAAATACGCCGCCGCCAAGATTAAGCAGGTCAAGGAATTGTGGGGCAACTACGGCCCTCTATCGGAGATCTGGTTCGACGGCGGCATGCCTGACCCCAAGGCGGGCTATGATGTGCTGCCATACCTCAAGAAACTCCAGCCAAAGGCGATGGTTTACGGCGGCGGTAACGCACCCGGGGAAACTATCCGCTGGATCGGCGGCGAATCCGGGAAAAGCATCTATCCGTGCTGGGCGACCGGCGATGGCATCTTTGACGACAAGCCGGGCTCGCCGGAGGGTAAGAGTTGGTGCCCGGGTGAGGCCGACGTGGATATGTTAGGAGGGTTGTGGAACTGGAGCCCTAAGGCCGACGCCAGCCTACAAAGCCTCGCGCAATTGATGGAGATTTATTACGGCTCGGTCGGCAACAACTGCAACCTGATCATCAACGCGGCACCAGGGCCAGATGGCCTGATTTCCGAGGCTCAGCTCAAGCGCTTCCGGGAATTCGGCGATGAAATTCGGCGGCGATTCGGCAAGAGTTTGGCCGAGACATCGGGTAAGGGTAACGTGCTAGAAATCGTGTTGAAGCAACCCACGAAGATCGACCACGTGATGCTCATGGAACAAATCGCGGAAGGCGAACGAGTTCGCGAGTATGTGGTCGAGGGCAAGCACGGCGATGCTTGGCAGAAAATCGGTGGAGGCACCTGCATCGGACACAAGCGCATCGAGCAACTCACCCCGGTGGAGGTTTCGGCGATTCGGCTCAAGGTCATCACGAGCATCGGCACGCCGCTGATTCGCAGGTTTGCCGTGTTCAATACCAGCGCCAAACCAGGGAAATGATGGGTCATTCAGCGCCGAGCACGCGATCATCGTGATTGTTTACCTATCACATCAATCAAGTGATAGGAAAGCGGGTTTGCGATGATTGAGGGTCGGTCCTCAGCGGTTCTCCGCGACGAGGTCGTTGAGGTATTCGAGGGCGGAGGCGCGATCCAAGATGCGTCCTTCGAGTTGTTCGGTTTGGATGGCTTCGATGATGTCTTTGAAGCGCGGGCCGGGCGAGAGCCCCAGGTGGATGAGGTCGCGCCCGGTGACTAGGGGCGGGGGAATGAGCGGTTGGGCGGCAAACTCCGCCGATTTGGCGAGGAGAAACTCATAGTTATCAGTGAATCCATTAGATGATGCGCAATCGACGCGGTGGAGTTCCAATTCGCGGGAGAAGGTGGGTTCGGCCATGAAGCGTTTCAATTTGGCGACGCGCATTTTTTGGACATTCATGAATTGCATGTGACGAGCGACCATGGGGACGACCGCGGCGATGGTCTCGTTAGGGTAGCGGAGGCGACGCAGGATGGCATCGGCCATTTGAGCGCCCATCGAGTCGTGGCCGTTGAAGCGGATGCGGCCGTCGGGCACATCGAGGGTTCGGCACGGTGGTTTGGCGATATCGTGGAGGCAAACGGCGAGGGCTAACTCAAGGGGCGCGTCGGGGGCGAGCATGTCGAGCATGATGAGCGTATGGGTGAACACATCGCCCTCCGGGTGCCATTGTGGCGGTTGGTCGCAGCCAATCATGGCGAGCACTTCGGGCATGAAATGCCGGATGAGGTCCGACTGGACGAGGTGCTCGATGCCGGCGCGGCGGCGTGGGGAGAGCAGGATTTTAGAAAACTCGTCGCGGATGCGTTCTGGGGCGATGCGGTCGAGGAGGTGGGCGCATTGGCGCAGAGCGGTGTGGGTGAGTGGGTCGATGGGGAATCCGAGCGTGGTGGCAAAGCGCACGGCGCGGAGCAGTCTCAGGCCGTCTTCGGAGAAGCGCGCCACCGGATCGCCGATGGAGCGGATCACGCCAGCGTGGAGGTCGGCGAGACCGCCGACATAGTCGATGACTTCGCCGGATTCCGGGTTTTCAAACAAGCCGTTCAGGGTGAAATCCCGGCGTTGGGCGTCCTCGCGCGCCGTGGCGAAAGTGACGGATTCCGGGCGTCGGCCGTCGCGGTAGCAGCCATCGGTGCGGAAGGTGGCGATTTCCACGTGGTGGCCGCCGATTTTAGCGATAACCACGCCGAAGTGGGCGCCGACTTCGTTGGATTGCGGGTAAAGATCGAGGACCTGAGCAGGCAGCGCGGAGGTCGCGATGTCGTAATCCTTTGGCTCAATGCCGAGCAGGCGGTCGCGCACACAACCGCCGGCGAACAAGGCCTCGTGACCGGCGGCTTGCAGGCGGCGCGTGAGTTCTAGCGCGGCGGCGCGGGCGGGCATGGTGGGTGGGGTTTTCACGATGGGTGGGCGGCGGATGGTGGGCGGGTGCCTTGATAGATGGAAACCACTCCACCGCTGAGTGGGGTGGCGATGGTTTGGATGAATCCACAGGTTTCGAACAATTGCGTCATCGTGTGGCCGGACGGAAAGGTTTCGATCGAGGCCCCGAGGTATTCGTAGGCGTCGCGTTGGCCGGTGAGCCAACCGGCCATGCGAGGCAGGACGTGGTGGAGATATAGGCGGTAGGGGTGGCGGAGTATTCCGTTAGGCAGGGAAAAATCCAGGACGAGCAATCGGCCGCCGGGTTTGAGGACGCGGAGCATTTCGCGCAGGGCATCCGGGTAGTCGGCCATATTGCGCAGGCCGAAGGCCACGGTGAGCACGTCGAAGTGAGCGTCGGGCAGGGGCAGGTGGAGGGCATCGGCGACGAGGGTGCGCGCCAGGCCGCGCTTGGTGGCATGGGCGAGCATTTCCGCGCAGAAATCCGTGGCGGTGACCTCGCAATTCGGGCATTGGCGTTGGATTTCTAGGGCGAGGTCGCCGGTGCCGGATGCCACATCGAGCAGGCGGGCTGGTTGCCATGGGCGGATGCGGGAGGTGACGACTTTGCGCCACCAGATATCCGCGCCGCAGCTCAGGACATGGTTGGTGAGCACATAGCGGTCGGCGATGCGGGCAAAGGCGTCGCGCACGTAAAGGGCGTCGGGCATGGCGGTGGTTTAACGCACGGTGCCCAAGGAGTCGAGAATCTCGTCATGCGCCTGCGATCTGGTGGGGGGAAACTTGGCGTTGGCCAGAAATCTCATGCCGGAGGGTGAATTTCACGATTGAGGGTCAACGGGTTGTGAATTAGTGGATTCGGTGAAAGACAGCGGGCGCGGATTGCGTTATGGGTCTCTCAATGTCTGAGGGTGACGATGAAAAAAATGACCGTGATGCCGTGTTGACGCAGGCTTATGCAAAAACGCGCAAGAGCCTCATCGCACGTCTGGAAAATTGGGAAGACCAACGGACGTGGGATGAATTCTATCAAACGTATTGGCGTTTGATTTATGCGGTGGCGGTGAAGGCCGGGTTGAGGCAGGACGAGGCGTTTGACTGTGTGCAGGAGACGATTCTATCCATAGCCAAGCAGAGCAAGAAGCAGCTCTACGATCCCGAGCAGGGGTCGTTCAAGACGTGGTTAATGAACATGACGCGTTGGCGCATCAACGATCAATTTCGCAAGCGCAAGAAGGACACGGCCATGATGATGGGCGACTGGGAGACCGAGCGAAGTACGTCCGTCATTGATCGTATTGAGGATCCCGCAGGCGATGTGCTCTCACGCCTCTGGAATACCGAATGGAAAAAAAACGTGGCCGACGCCGCCCTCGCCAGGGTCAAGGCGCAAGTGTCGCCCAAACAATATCAGATTTTCGATTGTTACGTGATCAAGCAGTGGGACGCCGCCAAGGTGCAGCAACAACTCAACGTGAGTATGGCCCAGGTCTATCTGGCCAAGCATCGCGTGGGCGTAGTGCTAAAACGCGAGTTGGCGAAACTCGAAGACCAAGACGATGCCGGTTAGAGTGCGCCCGAATCCCGTGATTCCAGACCACGAAGTGCTGCGCAAAATTGGTGGCGGAGCCTACGGTGAGGTGTGGCTGGCCCGCGGGGTGACCGGGGCGTTGCGAGCGGTCAAGGTGGTGAAGCGAGAAGATTTTGAGGATGAGCGTGGGTTTGAGCGCGAGTTCGAGGGCATCCTGAAATTTGAACCCTTGTCGCGCGATCATCCGGCATTGGTTCACATTCTGCATGTCGGCAGAAGCCCCGACGGGGTGTCGTTCTATTATTATGTGATGGAATTGGGTGACGACATTCGGAGTGGTCGAGACATCAATCCCATTGAGTATGAGCCGCGGACGTTGCGCGCCGATCACCATCAGGCCACGGGTGTGCCGTGGGCCACCGGGGATTGCATTGACGTCGGGTTGCGGCTGGCCGAGGCCTTGCATCATTTGCACGACGGGGGGCTGGCACATCGCGATGTGAAGCCCTCGAATGTTATTTTTGTCAACGGCAAGGCAAAGCTAGCCGACATAGGATTGGTTGCCGCGCGCGGCCAGCGGACGTTCGTGGGCACCGAGGGATTTGTGCCGCCGGAAGGACCGGGATCCGCCCAGGCCGACGTTTATAGCCTGGGCAAGGTGCTTTATGAAATTGCCACGGGCAAAGACCGGATGAATTTTCCGGAATTGCCCGACGTGATGCCCGGCGGGGCGGAGCGCAAGCAGTGGTTGGAGCTCAATCGCATCATCTGCGACATTTGTGAGCCGAGGATATCGAAGCGTAAAATTTCCACGGCCGCGGAGCTGGCCGTTGCGTTGAGGCGTATTCAGCGCGGGAAGCGCCGCCGCCGGAGTGGGGCGGCCGTGTGGTTCACGACGGTGGCGCTCATGAGTTTTGCGGGGTGGGCGGGATGGCAATCGCTCAAAGAGACGGCATGGGCACGCTATTGGATGGCGTCATTTCATGTGCCGTCAGAGCCGAATCTCGGGTTTTTGCGGGTTTTCAGCACGCCAGAAGGAGCGGACGTGGTTGATGCCAACGGCGTGCTTGTCGGGACCACGCCGACATCGACGATGACGGCCACCTTGGGTGAAGAGGTCGTTTTCACGCTGCGTAAGACCGGCTATCGACCATTAGAGGTGAAGGGTCGCATGACGTTAGCGGCGCTGACCGAGCCGATGGCGGTTTCCGGGCAGTTGCAGGTTTTTTGTCCACCCAAGCCTGGGGCGGCATGGGTTGATCATTTGGGTGGCGGCTATCAAGCGATTGAGGGTCACCATGTGGGATTGGGGTATGCGACGAAGGACGTGTGGTTGCGGTTTGCCAAGGCCAGCAAGCATCCGGATTCGGCGGTGGAAACCCTCACCGTTTCCCAAAATGGACAGGAGGTCGAGGTGGTCATGGCCAAGGCGGATGTGGCCAACGCGTTTTGCCGGTGGTTGAGGACGGGTGGGATCAAGGCAGGGTTTCTCACTGATGATCATGAGGTGAGCGCGCTAATGGACACGGGCTTCGAGCATCCCGGGCTCAGCGAGCGAGCCGGTCGCGATGGGCTGCGGCCGTTTCGCGTGCAAGTGCGCCAGATTGTTTTTGGTCGGCTCCAGCTCACGAGTGATCCGCCGGGGGCAGAAGTGTATGTGGACAATCTTTTGGTGGGAGCCACCCACGAGGCACCGCTGGTGGTTCCGAAAGTCAAGCCGGGTATGGTTGACCTGTTGTTGGTGCTCGAAGGGTATAAACCGCTTCAGAAAAAAATAAGCATTCACGAAGGACAGAGTGTCGAGGAGCGCGTGACTCTCGAGAAAAACCAAGGTGTCGTGTTTGGCCGGGCGTGGGAAAATGGCATCCAGATGCGGTTTGTGCCGGTTGGGCAGGATTTGATGGTTTCCATTTGGGAAACTCGTGTGGGTGATTACGCGTGTTTTGTGAAGGAATCTGGCCACATCGCGCCACGTGCGGCCTATTTCCCGCAGAATTCTAGGCATCCGGTGGTCAATGTGTCGCGCGATGACGCGTGGGCGTTTTGTGATTGGCTCACCCAGCGTGAGCGCAAGGGGGAACGGATTTCGCAATCGCACATTTATCGGCTGCCAAGCGACTTAGAATGGAGCCTGATGGCAGGGCTTCAGGAAGAGGAGGGGATTAGCCCGGGATGGCGCGACGCCCGTAAACAACGGGTTTACCCATGGGGGGCGAGTTGGCCCGAGGGCCACAAGGTGGGCAATTTTGCCGATATGGCGTCGGCGCGCACTCCGGGAGTCTCGAAATCCCGTACCATTGCGGGTTATGACGATGGGTTTGTCTTTACGGCACCAGTCGGGTCGTTTCCACCTAACGAATGCGGGCTTTACGATTTGAGCGGCAACGTCCAGGAATGGGTCGCCGACGAATACTCGAAACATGCCACCAATGTGCTGGGGGTGTTGCGCGGCGGCGGGTGGAATACCTATCAGACCGAAAACCTATTGACCGGCTCG
>JBDLWH010000002.1:0-2950 GCA_039804325.1 Verrucomicrobiota bacterium | reverse complement strand
AAGGAATCGTTTGTTTTGGCAGTGGCGCGGTGGCATCCGGCGAAGGATCGCTAGGAGCTTGGCTCGTCGATGCGCGGGATGCCATGGCGAGCGAGTCTTCAGGCAGAGCGCTGATGAGAGTGAGGGATAGGGCATCGCCCATGGCGGGATCCACGGCGGCTCCGAAGAGCACATGCGTGTGCTCCGGCACAAACGTTTGCAGGCGTTGCATCAAAAGTTCGATTTCAAAAAGCGTGAGATCCTCGCCGCCGCAAACGTGGACGAGGACGGTTTGGGCCTCTTTGAGGAGGGAGCCTTGATCGAGAAGCGGGCTGGCCAAGGCGTTGCGCAAGGCGTAGATCGCGCGATCCTTGCCCCTGGCGATGCCAGAGCCGAAGAGGCAGCGCGAGCGGTTGGTGCGCAGAGCGCTCATGAGGTCGTCGAGACCGATGTTGATGAGGCCGGGGCGAATCACCAATCGGATGACGGCTTTCATGGCCTCGCAGATCATGATGTCTGCGGCGATGAACGCTTCATGAATTCCTTGTTTGGCAAGGACAAGTTCGCCGATGCGGTTGTTATCGAAGGTCACCAGAACGTTTGAGAGCACGGCCAGTTCGTTTAGGGCGGTCTCGGCCTGAACCCGACGGCGTTTACCCTCGAAGGCAAAGGGCATCGTCGCAAAAACCACCACAAACGCCCCTTCCTCCCGGGCGATGCGCGTGATGATGGGTGCCGCTCCAGAGCCAGTGCCCCCACCCAATCCTACGCATAGAAAGACGATGCGCCGACCACGGAGGGCCGCACGCATCACGTCTTCCGCCTCGAGTGCCGCCTGATGCCCGAGATCTGGATCCCCACCGGTCCCGAGGCCCTTGGTGAGATTAAAACCTAACTGGATTTTTTCTTGGGCAAGGCAGTTGGCCAGGGTGCGGATGTCGGTGTTGAGAGCGAGGCATTCCGCCCCCTCCATGCCATCCAGAGCTACGTGCTCAAGCATATTGGTGCCGGCACCGCCGAGGCCGATGATTTTCACGGTGTTCGCGGGGATGGTTTCTTTGGGGTCGCTGTTGTACGGGATCATGGGGAGATGGGAAATTTGAGACTTGGGATTTGAGACGGGAGATTTGAGGGTGCTTATTGACCAAATGGCCAGAAAAGTCGGGCGATTTTGCTCATGATTCCGGGCGGCGCGGCGCGTTCGGTATCGAAAATTTGGGCGTAGCGGATCAGGCCGATGGCAGTGGCGTAGCGAGGGTCTTTGAAGCTGGTTTGGATGCCGCTGATTTCTGGGGGTGCGGGCAGGTAGATATCGCGGCCGAAGACTTCGCCGGCGAGTTCGCTGAAGCCGCGCATCAGGCTGGTGCCGCCCGTGAGGAAGACGCCGGCGCCGAGGTTTTTGACGGCACCCTCAGGGAGTCGCTGCCGGACGAGGAGCAGGGTTTCTTCGAGTCGCTGGCGGATGACATCGTTCAAGGCTGAGCGGCTGACCTCGACTTCGGCAAACCCGCGATCATCGACGAGTTTAGCGATGCCTACCGAGCGTACCGGGTCACCCGAGGCGTCGCCTTCCGTGATTTTGAGGCGTTCGGCTTTGGAAAACGGCAACCCGGTGGCGAGGTGGATATCGTTGGTGATGTGGTCGCCACCCACGGGGATGCACCCCGAGGCGGCAATGACGCCCCCGAGGTAAAGCACGTAATCCGTGGTGCCGCCGCCGATGTCGATCACCAGGGCTCCGCCGTCGCGCTGCTCGCGATCCAGGGCCATCTGCGCTGTGGCAATAGGGGCAAAAACGATGTCATCGACTTCCAGCGGCATGTCGCGCACGAGTTTGATGCTGTTTTGGATGCGCGTGCCGATGCCATGGACGATGTGAAAATCGGCTGCGACGGTTTTGCCGAAAAGTCCCATGGGAGATGTCGAGTGTTCCAGGCCATCGAGCCAATAATTGCGGACGATGGGATGGAGGCAGACGTGGTCGTGCGGGACGTGGACGTCGCGGGCGATGGTGCGGGCCTCTTCGACATGTTCGGGGGTGACGATGGGTTCGCCATCGGGCAAGCGGTAGGATCCGCGGTTATTGACGCCATGGATGTGGGCACCGGTGACCGAGAGAAAGACGCTGCCTATGGCCACATCGCTGGCGTCCTCGGCCTTGGCGATGGCGTCCTTGAGGCTGGCACGGGCTTGGGAATAATCGTAGATTTCGCCTTTGCGCACACCGGCGCTTTTGGTTTCGCCGATGCCGAGGATTTTCACGGCGCTATCGGCTTTGACTTCTCCGATGACGATGCAGGTTTTGCTGGTGCCGATTTCAAGACCGACATGGATTTTCGTGCGACGTCTCATGAGAGTGGGAAAGTGGGGGAGGTCATCGACGTTTCGGTGGAGCCGTGCTGGCGCCGGGGGCGGTTTCCTTGCACAGGGTGATGGGAATGTTGTATTTGGGAATCAGGTTGATGGTGTCGATGAGGTAACTTTTTTCGCCGGCGTTGCCCAGGGCGATGCGCAGGGTTTCCATTTGGCGCGCCTGATCGCTGAGGCCAAAAGTGGCCACGGTCCCTTGGCGGGTGACGAGCTGAATCGACCAGGCGTTGATTTGTTGGACAGATTCGATCCACTGCAACGCGTCAGGATCGGCGTCTCGGGCGGCGTCGAGAAGGAGGAGGCAATGACGCAATTCGGGTTGAGTCATGGTGATACCAGTGTGGATGGGGGTATCGTTCGAAGGGGGCAAGATGATGAGCGGCAAGGAGGAAGCTGATTCCAATTGGTGAGCCGGGCAGGGATAGGCGATGGCGGAGTGGTCAACGAGCATGGCTCCGGCGACCCGGGTTTGGGCAGGGTTTGGGCTTGAATCGGTAAGCCATGCTTGTGGCGAGCGGGCCGTGACGGTGACGGCCAAGGTGCTGGGTAGGTGGCGTTCCACTCGGGCGTCGGCGATTTCGGGCAGGTTGCGGAGTTTGCG
>JBDLWH010000001.1:0-7439 GCA_039804325.1 Verrucomicrobiota bacterium | reverse complement strand
GGAACCTGCGGCTCCGACGAGCTGTGAGTGGGCCCATTCTCGCCGCAGAACCCTGTGAACAACTTTCCTCCAAACACTTGCCGCCTCAGAGTGGCCGGGCAAACCATGTCCGGTCGCACGGCTCCGGCGCCTCGTCGCTCCGCTCCTCGCCGCCGGATCCGTGCGACAAGGGGCGGAGCTTAGAAAAAATGCCGCCGCCGCCGCCGAATTTCCTTCCCAAACAGCGTCGCCAGAGTCATCGCTATCCCCGTTAGCCAGCGCTTCTAGCATCTATCGGATTAGCGGAAAAGTGAACATCCCGACTTCCTTCACGGGTAACGCATTGAGAATTTGTCACTTTAATGAAAAAAACACTGGATTTCTCTAGCAATGTGGGGCAGCATCCCTTGGACCCTAACCACCACTACCATGAAATCGAAAAAGAATCTAACCCGCTTCAACTATGAAACCGCAGCGTTTGAAGGGTGGCGTCTCTGCATTAGCAAGGCCGGCACCACCTTTACCCGTTACTTCCCAGATAAGAAATTGGGAGGACCAAAGAAGTCCCTCGCTATCGCTGAGAAAACCCTAGAGGAGCTCAAGGAACTCATTGATAGCTCGAAACGAGTTGACGGCAAGCTCACCCCAAGCACGATTAGCAAGGGCCAAAAGCTGCTGCTTAACGCTTTTTGATCTGCCTAACGCAGGTATCTAGCAAAGGCAGTTGGCGCTGCTGACAAACGCAAGAATGATCGCCAAAACCGAGGACCGTGGAATGCCACGGTCCTCATTTTGTTTCAGGGATGTTGGCGATGCGATGGGTCCATCAGTTTCGCTGCGGGGCGGACGATCATGGGTTAGGGGCAAATCGTTAGGTTGGTGACTAGCGGGTAGGTAACCAACCAAACGAGTTTAGGCGGTGGCGAGCGGGTATCAATGGCCGCTGAGGTAGCGTTCGGCTTCTAGGGCGGCGGCGCATCCTTGGCCGGCTGCGGTGATGGCCTGGCGGTAGTAGTGGTCTGCCACGTCGCCAGCGGCGAACAGGCCGGGAGTTTTGGTCGCAGTGCGGCCTGGGATTTGTAGGAGGTAGCCATTTTCGTCTTGATCGACGAGGTCGCCGAGAAACGCGCTGTTAGGCACATGGCCGATGGCGACAAAGACGCAGGCGACTTCCAGTTCGGATTCCTCGTTGGTGAGGAGGTTGCGGAGTTGGGCGGCGCGCATTTCGCCGTGGTCGTCGGTGAGGTAGGCGCTCACGGTCGAGTTCCAGACGGGTTGGATTTTCGGGTTAGCCAGCACGCGGTCGGCCATGATTTTTGAGGCGCGGAGTTCGTCGCGTCGGTGGATCAGATAGACCTTGCTTGCGAAGCGCGTGAGGAAATCGGCTTCCTCGCAAGCGCTATCGCCGCCGCCGATGACGGCCACGGGCACGTCGCGGTAGAAGGCGCCGTCGCAGGTGGCACAGGATGTGAGGCCGTGGCCGATGAGCTGTTGTTCGCCGGGGAGTCCGAGATGGCGAGGAGCCGCGCCGGTGGCGACAATGACGGATTTGGAGGTAAAGGATTCTGAGCCGGTCATGAGCTGGAACGTGCCATCGGCAAGGCGGGTGATGGACTCGACGCTGGCGTAGGTGATGCGGGCGCCAAACTTTTCGGCCTGGGCTTGCATTTTCATCATGAGCTCGGGCCCGGTGATACCATCGGGGTGGCCGGGGAAATTTTCGACTTCGGTTGTGGTGGATAATTGGCCGCCGGGTTGGGTGCCAGAGAGCATGAGTGGGTTCAGATTGGCGCGGGCGGTGTAGATAGCGGCGGTGTAACCAGCGCAGCCGGTGCCGATGATGATGATGTTTTCCATGATGATGAGAGATGAGTGGTTGGAGATGATTCACAGGGTGGGTCAAGCGAGTCAACCCTTACCCATGCAGGAATTTCGCGCCCTCAGACAATGCGACTTGTGGGAATCGCTCTAATCGCGAAATTGCGCTGGATGATCGGCGGTTCTTCTGGGACTTTTCGAGGGTTCCTCTGGCCTGATCTTTGGACTTTTTGCTCCATGCCCACTTCCCCTCATTCCCACAAAGTTGCCATTCCTGACTCGCTGCGGCACCAGTTGGCGGATTTTCGGCGTCATTTGTGGCGGGTCAAGGTGGTGGAGGCTGTGGCAGCTGGGCTGATCGGGTTGTTCGTATCGTTTCTGTTGGTCTATGGGTTGGACAGGGTTTGGCAAACTCCCGGATCGGTGCGCCTAGGGATTTTGATTGGCGGGGGCTCCCTTTTCGGCGTGTTTGCTCCTTATTGGATCCACCGCTGGGTCTGGCGGCAGCGGCGCGATACCCAGTTAGCACGGCTCATTGCCAAACGATACCCAGGCCTTGGCGACAGGTTGTTAGGTGTGATCGAACTTCAGGACCAACAAGGGAGCGCTGATTCGCTTTCACCACGGCTGCGAGAGGCGGCCATGGCGGCCGTGGCGGCCGAAACCCACGGGCGACAACTCGACGAGGCGTTGCCGCTCTCAAAACACCGCCGCTGGGCGTTGGTGGCCATGGCGCTGGCCGTCGTCTCTACCGCGACGTTCACTCTGACGCCTCAGGCCGGATGGAATGCCCTCAAACGCTGGCTCATGCCGCTTTCTCACACCGAGCGCTACACATTTACCAAACTGGAAAACCCGCCATCGTATCGTGCGGTTGCCTTTGGAGAGGCTTTTGAGGTGACGCTGCGCCTTGCGAGGGATTCCGAGCAGCGACCGGTAACGGCCGTTGGTCGTTATGGGTCGCAACCCGCGTTGTCCACGGCACTGGATGCGGACACCTATCATTTCATGTTTCCCGGCCAGCAGGATCCTGGCACCATTGTTTTCCACATCGGCGATTTGCGTCATGCGTTGCGTATCGAGCCGCTGTTGCGGGCCACCACCGAATCCGTCCACGCGATGGTGACCCCGCCTGCCTATCTGGGGATCGCGCGCCACCGCGTCGATCTCAATACCGGCGTGCTCAGCGCCGTGGAAGCCAGCACCGTGCGCATCGAACTCACCATGACGCGCCCGCTAGCCACGGGAGCCTTTGGCCCGACACGCAGCCTAGCCACAGAATCCGTCAACGAGCAGCCCGGTTATGCGCCACTCGGTGGCCCACTCGAAATAGCTAACAGGTTAATAACCACTCCGGAGATCACTATTGGTGCGGTGCCCTTTGAGATTCCCTTTGCTTGGACCGATCAGTTAGGGCTAACCGGTGATGCGGGTTTTCGGGTGCGTGTTGATGCGTTCAAGGACGCGCCACCCACCTGTTATCTTCAAGGCCTCGACCGCCAAAAGGTGATGTTACCCGAGGAAACCCTCGATTTCGAATTGCTCGCCGAGGACGATTTCGGGGTGCTAACCACCGGCATCGAGTGGAGCGGCCAATTCACCCGGCCTACCGATGCCACGCCAGCTAGGGGCGAACTCAAATTGGCCGATGGGGCGCCCGACGACCGCCACCTGCTCAAATCCGTCGCGTTTTGCCCGGCGGCCATGGCCATCACTCCGCAAAAAATCACGCTGCGTGCTTATGTGGCTGACCGATTCCCGGGCCGGCGCCGAGTCTATTCGGAATCGGTGACATTGTTTGTGCTCACCCGCGATGAACACGCCCAGATGCTCAAGAGCCGATTCGACCGACAAATTACCGAACTCGAAGATCTTGCGCGACGAGAACTTAATTTGTTAGAAGAAAACGAGCGGCTTGAACGGCTAACCGGTTCTGCGCTCCAGCAGAATGAAAACCGCAAGCGCCTTGAATCTCAACAACAGGAAGAGGCCGAAACCCAGCGGCGCACCGAGGATCTCACCCAACAATTGGAGCAATTGATGAAGGATGCCGCACGCAACGGCGATATCGATCACAAGACGCTCAAGAAAATAGCAGAGTCCCTCAAGTCGTTGCAGGAACTCTCCCAACAGGATGTGCCCAAAGTGCGCGACAAACTCGCAGCGTCCCAAGAACCATCTAACACGTCAGAAAAATCTGCCCAAGATGTCGATCAAGCCGTTGAAGAACAAAAGAAGGTCGTCACAAAAATGCAGCAGGCCATTGATCAAGCCAACGATGCCAACCGTCGCTTCGAGGCAGGCACCTTTGTGAATCGCCTGAAAAAAGCCGCTAGTGACGAGCAGGGAATTGTCGGCTCACTGAAGGACGGATTTGCCCGCATGCTCGGGGTGAAGCATTCGGCGTTAGACCCGTCGGATAGCAGGCGCTTGGATGATAACGCGCGCCAGCAGACCGACACGGCCACAGACGTGCGGTGGATCCAGGAGGATCTCGGGCATTATTTTGTGCGTACCAAGACGGAATCTTTTAAAGTCATTCTGGATGCCATGCACCAGTCGTCCATCGATCTTGGGTTAGAAGAAGTGCGCACATTGCTGGCAAGTAACCATTCGTATCAAGCCGCGGAGAACGCGAAAAAGTGGGCAGATCAACTCATGGAGTGGGCGGGGAAGTTAGAAGGTGATAAGGACAAAAAGGGAGGAGCGGGGGGAGGCGATGGGGGAGGGCCGAGCCCGGAGGACGAGGATTTTGAATTTATGTTGCGCGTCATGAAAATGATCCAACAACAACAGGACTTGCGTTCACGCACCCGGGTGCTCGAACAACTCCGCCGCCCCATCGAATCGCACCCGCCGCCCGCCACCCGGTCATGAAATCTCCACTCATCATCATAGGTTCGTGGGTGTTATGCGCAGCATTTCTCACAGCCCAAGACGAAACGCGCCAAGCTAACCTCGCCCAACATCAAGTGGGTGCCGCCAAGGTCGCCGATGACCAAGATGAACTCTCGGCCGATGTCCAACAACTCGTCATCGAACAAACGGTGCCCAAGATTATCGAATTGTTAGGAGAAGTCGAAGCGATCATGAACGAAGCGACCGATCGATTGTCCAAGGGTGATACTGGAGGTGCCACGCTAGCCGCCCAAACCGAGATTATCGAAAAAATTCACGCGGCGGCCAAGGAAAAGCAAGGACAGGGTGGCGAAAGCAAGCCGAGCGGGGCGATGATGGATATGATGGAACGCATGATGGGAAAAACGCCCGATGGCCCACCCAAAGGTCAAGGCGGGAAAGCCAGCGATCAAGGGGGTGGCGGAATGACGGGTCTATCTGATACGCCCGCCGATGCGCCCGGGGGCCAATCTAGCGGCAAGAGCGAGGCGCGGCGCGTGCCCAAGGCAGCGGGGGGCACCAACCTTGAGATACCTGATGAATTCAAAAAAGCCTTTGACGCCTACAACCGTGGTGCCGAAAAAAAAGCGAAGTGACACTCTATCCATGATCAACCTCATCGTCGCGATCACCTGGCCACTGCGCCACCCGAGCCAATGTCTCCTCGCCCTGGCCGTCACCGGATTGGCATGGTCACAGGAGGTGCCCGGCCGCCAACTCGATGTCATTCCCGCCCAAGCGGAACTTGCCTACGAAAAAGGTCTCCAGTTTCTCGCCCGAACGCAAAACGAAAAGGGTGCCTGGAATGACAGCGTTGGCGGCGAGGCCGGTGTCGTCGGCTTGTGCGTCGCGTCGTTCCTCGCACACGGGGAGGATCCATCTAACGGTCCGTATGCAAAAACCATACGCGCCGGCATCGACTATATTCTAACCCAACAGAACGAAAAGAATGGTTATATTGGTTCGAGCATGTATAACCATGCGTTTGCGACCAAGGCTCTCGCGGAATCCTACGGGGTTGTGAACAACCCGAAAATCGCGCCGGCCCTCAAAAAGGCAATCGATATGATTCTCAGTTCGCAAAAACTCAATCCCTTCGGCGCATGGCGGTACACCCCGGATAGTCGAGATGCCGACACGACATGCACGGGTTGCCAGATGGTCACCTTGTTTGCGGCACGCAATGCCGGGATCGCCATTCCCGATGAGGCGCTGCGTAAAGGTCTTGCCTATCTGAATAACAACCGCAGCAGTGATGGTTCCTATGGTTACACCTCGTCTGCGGGGGGCAAGCCCACCCTCACGGCCATTGGTTTGCTGTGTTTGTCACTGGCCAAGGAAAAGGATTCCAAGGGCTTCCAAGCGAGCACGGATTTTCTGAAGAAAAACCTCGATTATCGTGACCGGTATTACCCGTATTATTTTGAGTATTACATGTCGCAGGCGCTTTTTCATGCGGATGAGGCGGCATGGAATGAGTGGAATGCGCGTAACATTCGTTATCTCTCAACGATCCAAGGAGCGGATGGATCGTTTCCAGGCAATCAGGGCCCGTCCTTCAACACCGCCGGAGCATTGCTCTCACTAGCACTGAATTATCGCTATCTGCCCATTTACGAAAAATGATCCGTTTCGCCGCCATTCTCTGCTGGTTATCTATCGACTGCCTCGCCGCCGCCGCCGAGGCTCCTGATCTGCTGCGCTTCACGAATGGCGACCAACTCCACGGCACGTTTCTGGGCATCAAGGATGGCCCACAGGCGATGTGGCACCGCCAGGATCTCGCCACGCCTGTTGATTTCAAAACCACGCAAATCCGTCATATTGTTCTGCATGGCGGATTTCCCCTCAAACCATTAGGCACGCTCTCTCACCTTGGACTCGTCAATGGCGACCGCGTGCCCGGAACCATTACTCACATCGGAACCGATACGATCACCTTAGACACCTCGTTTGCCGGACGCCTGACAATCCCGCGCGCTCAGGTGGCCATGATGGCACCCAATCCATTAGGTGGCCGGGTCTATTATCACGGCCCCTTCGTCGAAAATGAATGGCGCATGACTCACCCGGCTTTCCCTAACGGAGTTCCTGATGATCCGAAGGCTGACGCTCCCGGTCGCTGGCTCTTCTCGGGCTCCGCTTGGTATTGGAAGCACAAGCAGGGCGGCACGGCCCTCATCCGTGAGACCGGCATGCCCGACCGCGCCGTGCTGCGCTTCAATCTAGCATGGAAAAACCGGCTTTGTTTGGTGGTGGGTTTCCACGCGGATTTCGCCCGTGCTCAATCGCCGAAACCGGACGCCCGCCCAAGTGGATTCATCCTCGGTGACGCCTCGGATCTGCCGTGCCAGTTTGGTAACAGTTACGTCCTACAGTTGTTTTCAAACTATCTGACGCTATACCGCACCTCCGTGAATGACGATGGCAAGCCATGCACCGAGCAAGTTCAGTTGAATCAAAATAACAGCAATCTGCGCTTGCTAGAAACCGGAGAGGCCCAAGTTGAACTGCGCAGCAACCGCCTCACCGGAGCCATCTCGCTTTTTATCAACGAGGAATTCATCGCCCAGTGGAGTGAAAGTCATGGCTCAGGGCGGCCCGCAGAAACCTTCGCGGGGAAGGGGAGAGGTTTCGGGTTTATGGTCCAAAACGAAGACTCTCCTGTCAGGATCTCGGATGTGACTATCTCGGAATGGAATGGCATGCCTGATTCCGCTCGCAGCATGCAAGTCGATGACCAC